>NZ_JAGHKE010000044.1:0-17793 GCF_017889395.1 Allofournierella sp.
GCTTCGATATTGTTCAATTTTCAAGGTCCTGTGCCGCTCTCCCTCGCGGGACAGCTTGTTTATTATATCTCATCAAGTTCTCGTTGTCAAGCACTTTTTGAAATATTTTTTTATTAGCTTTTCAGCGGCTCGCTGTCTCTCGCGACAGCTTGATTATAATACCACACCACCGACCACATGTCAACACCTTTTTTGAAATTTATTCCATGTTTTTTCTTCTTTATCGACCAGCCCATTCTTCCCTTATATATAAAGGAAAGGAACGGGGAAAACTCCCCGTTCCTTTCCTGCTTAAAGCCGCTCCGCCGGGGCAGTGTCATCCCTTCCCCATTCTGTTTTTCTCCGAACCGGCGCACTCTCCTTCATTCGCACAAACAAGGGCAGATACTCCACCGCCAGTACCGAGTTCTCCAGTCCATACCAGCGGGCCGGTGAACCAGCCACATGCCGGATGGCATACTTCACGGTCAGGATGCCCTGGTCGGAAGCAGGCAAGTCACTTTCCGGCACTACACGCTTGCGGATGATGCAGAACTTGAAGCCACCCACATTCCCCGGCTCCTCCACTGCATACCGTTGCTTTTGCAGCGGCACCTCTCCGCTTTCCATCAGCTCCTGTACGATCTGGCGCAGGTACACATTGATGCGCTGGTTCTCTTTAAAGCCCAGATTCAGCCTCACCCGGAATATATAGTCGGTACCGAAATTCTCCACCTCATACTCCCGCTTATAGGGCACATCCTCCACATGGATGCTCACAAACCAGTAGGCCTTTGCCCGCTTGGGTCCTTTCTCCAGAATGGAATACAGGATATCCCGTTCCACAAAATTGTGGTACCGGCTCTTGGTCAGATAAATCAGATTATCGGTAAAGCAGGGCACACTCTCATCTGCGCGCAGCTGCCCCAATACATCTTTATACGTATCCACATTCAGATAAATGGCCTGGGTATCCTCCACCTGGGTTCCCCGGTGCCAGATATACATGATGAACAGCAGCACCGCAGCCAGGGCTACAGCCACATAGCCGCCCTCCACGAACTTGGTCAGGCTGGAAAACAGGAACATCAGCTCCAGCCCGCCAAACAACACCAGGAAGCCCCAGGCAATGGGCCCTCTGTGCTTTTTGTCCCGCAGGAATACAAACAGCAGCATGGTGGTCATCAGCATGGTTACCGTGATGGCCAGGCCGTAGGCAGCCTCCATCCGCCGACTGGAGCGGAAATACAGCACCAGCAGGGAGCAGCCCACCCAGAGGCAGGTATTGACCAGGGGAATATACAGCTGGCCCATGGTGCGGGAAGGATAGATGATCTGCATATGGGGCATCAGGTCCAGCTTACAGGCCTCCGACACCATGGTAAACGCGCCGGTAATCAAAGCCTGGGAGGCGATGATCGCCGCCAGAGTACCCAGCAAAACCGCCAGCAGCCGCAGCTGTGGCGGAACCATTTCAAAGAACGGGTTCATATCCTGCATCCGGCCCAGCTCTGCATCCTGCCGGTGCGCGATGAGCCATGCACCCTGCCCCAGATAATTCAGAATCAGGCATATTTTCACCAGCGGCCAGCTGATGTAGATATTCCCCTTGCCCACATGGCCCATATCGGAATACAGCGCCTCAGCGCCGGTGGTGGCAAGGAACACACTGCCCAGAATGAAAAAGCCCATCTTGTTATAAGGGCTCACCAACATCCGCAATGCCAGCATGGGGTTCAGCGCCTGCAGCACCGTCCAATCCCCTGCCATGTGGTAAAGACCCATTCCGGCCAAAAACAAAAACCAGATCGTCATGATGGGGCCGAAGGCTTTACCGATGGAGCTGGTTCCTGCACGCTGAATCAGAAAAAGCACCGCCAGGATCACCAGGGTGATCTGGATAATCCTTCCCTGGCCCGGCCCCAACAACAGCTCCAGCGCCGGAATGCTCCGAAGACCCTCTATTGCCGTGGTCACTGTAACCGCCGGAGTAAGCACGCCGTCAGCCAGAAGAGCAGCACCGCCCACCATGGCCAGCGCAACCAGATGCTTGCTGCTCCGCCGCACAATGCTGTAAAGAGAAAAGATGCCGCCCTCGCCGTGGTTGTCCGCCTGCATGGCCACCAGAACATATTTCACGGTGGTGAGCAGAGTCAGCGTCCAGATCACCAGCGAAAGGGAGCCCAGAATCAGCTGCGGGTCCACACTGCTCAGGCCACCGTTTCCCGCCACAATGGATTTCATCACATACATGGGCGACGTGCCGATATCACCGTACACCACACCAATGGCCACCAGTGCCGCTGCCGGACTGATTGGGATCGCCGGTCGTTTTTCTGCTGCCGTCATATCGTTTTTCATTCTCCTCTGTTATAATGCTGTTGACCCCGGCCGAAAGGATTCGGCCGGGGTACTTATCATGTTTGTTCTTTCTATTTACTCGCTTTTTCCTGTCTTGTCAACAGGTTTTTCAATGCCGCATCGAAAAGCATTACTTTTCTGCATTTTAAAACAAATCCGTTACTCCTTCGGGAAACGGGCGTTAAACCGGTCCAGTGCCAGCGCCAGCACGATTCCCACCGCAAGACAAATCAGATCAGCGGTCAGCGCCTTGGGCGAGGTGACCATATCCTTAAAGGGAATGATCACCAGCGTAGCTGCTATTACCACACCCACAATGGCATGGAACGCCACCGAGTAGTGTCGTTCAAACAGCCGGTCCACTGCCTTCGCCAGCAGCACTACCGTAATTACCGCACCGGCGATTCCCGGCACCAAGACTGTGGGCCGGAGCCGCCCCAGGCCCTCCACAAAGGGCGTATAAAGCCCCAGCGGCATCAGCAGGGTGGAAAAACTCATTCCCGGTGCAATAACGCTCAGCGCCAGGCAGAAGCCACAGAACAGGTACCAAAGCACTGAAGGAGTCACCTGAATCGAAAACACCTCCAGTGCCACCAGCAGGCCCAACACCAGGGCAAATGCTCCGCCCAAGGCAGCCCAGGAGGCCTTGTTCCTTCCCTGCTCGCCTGCCTGCTTCATCAGCGAAGGCAGCATTCCGCCGATCAGGCCCACGAACAGGCAGACCGACTGATTGGGATATCGATCCAAAAAGAAGGCCAGCAAATTGGCCACCCCCAGAAATCCCACACCCATGCCCACAATCACCGGGGCAAGTTTGGGCAGATGGGTCTTATAATTTTTCCTGGGGTCAGAAAGCAGCTCCATCACCGGCCGGTAGATCCCGAAGATCACACAGAGCACACCGCCGGAAATTCCGGGCAGCACTGCGCCCAACCCAATGAGCGCCCCCTGCAGCATACGCAGCAGTGCCATGGCAGGCGACATTTTCGACTGTTTTTCCATACAGTTATTCTCCTTGTTTTCCCATAAACAAACTGCACTTTTCTTCAACTCAACATTGTAAGAAAAAAACCGGACCTGTAAAACAGATCCGGGCTTCTGGTGACCCATCCGGGAATCGAACCCGGGTTACCGCCGTGAAAGGGCGATGTCTTGACCGCTTGACCAATGGGCCTTATAAAAATACAAAGTTTAGCTAAAACAGCAAGCATACTTCATCACCCACTATTGCGGGTAACCCCCAAGTATTCTAGATAAACCTTGTATTTGATGGTAGCGGTAACTGGATTCGAACCGGTGACACTTCGGGTATGAACCGAATGCTCTAGCCAACTGAGCTATACCGCCATATTCAATTGCGCCGTATGTAGGGTGCTTTTATATTATATTAAACAGCGATTGACTTGTCAACAGTTTTTTCATCTTTTTTTCAAAAAAAATATGCCATTTTTTACCATTATCAAAAAGAGCCTCCGGAAGCTTCCGGAGGCTCTTCTCTGTTCAGGAATTACTTGCCGCGAGTGGGAACCAGCAGCTCCTTGCCGCCCATGTAGGGGCGCAGGACCTCGGGGATCTTCACGGTGCCGTCCGCCTGCAGGTTGTTCTCCAGGAAGGCGATCAGCATGCGCGGAGGTGCCACACAGGTGTTGTTCAGGGTGTGAGGCAGGTAGTTGCGGCCGTCTTCGCCCTTCACGCGAATCTTCAGGCGGCGGCTCTGGGCGTCACCCAGGTTGGAGCAGCTGCATACCTCAAAGTACTTCTTCTGACGGGGGCTCCATGCCTCGATGTCGCAGCTCTTGACCTTCAGGTCAGCCAAATCACCGGAGCAGCACTCCAGCTGACGCACAGGGATATCCAGGCTGCGGAACAGCTCCACGCTGTTGCGCCACATCTTATCGTACCACTCCATGCTCTCCTCGGGCTTGCAGACCACGATCATCTCCTGCTTCTCGAACTGATGGATGCGGTAAACGCCGCGCTCCTCCAGGCCGTGAGCGCCCTTCTCCTTACGGAAGCAGGGGCTGTAGCTGGTCAGGGTCTGGGGCAACTTGACCTCGGGAATCAGCTGATCCACAAAACGGCCGATCATGGTGTGCTCACTGGTACCGATCAGGTACAGGTCCTCACCCTCGATCTTGTACATCATGGCGTCCATCTCGGGGAAGCTCATAACACCCTGCACCACACTGCCGTGCATCATAAAGGGAGGAATCACGTAGGTGAAGCCCTTGTTGATCATAAAGTCGCGAGCATAGGCCAGCACTGCCTCGTGCAGGCGGGCAATGTCGCCCAGCAGGTAGTAGAAGCCGTTGCCGGCCACACGGCGGGCGCTGTCCAGATCGATGCCGTCGAAGCTCTCCATGATCTCGGTGTGGTAGGGAATCTCGAAGTCGGGTACCACAGGCTCACCGAAGCGCTCCACCTCCACGTTGTGGCTGTCATCCGGACCGATGGGCACACTGGGATCGATCATGTTGGGGATGACCAGCATGATGTTACGGATCTTCTCCTCCAGCTCGGTCTCCTTGGCTTCCAGCTCCTTCAGACGGTCCGCCTGAGCAGCCACCTGAGCCTTCACGGTCTCGGCCTCCTCAAACTTCTTCTGGCCCATCAGCGCGCCGATCTGCTTGGAGAGCTTGTTGCGCTCGCTGCGCAGATTGTTCGCCTCGGTTACAGTGTTGCGGTTCTCGGTATCCAGAGCGATGACCTCATCCACCAGAGGCAGCTTGGAATCCTGGAATTTCTTTTTGATGTTTTCCTTGACCAGCTCCGGGTTTTCCCGTACAAAACGCAAGTCCAGCATAAGTTTCTATCCCCTTTTTCAGATTGTTTCCTTTTGATAACCGCCCAGCAGGTTAGCAAAGGCGGTGAGTTGCTCGTCCGAGTAAAAATGAATGGTCAGGCTGCCCCGCCCGTTCTTGTAGGCCACCTTGACCTCGCTGCCCAGCACCTCGCGGAGGGCCAGCTCCACCTCATCCGGCAGAGCGGGACGCACCGGCTGGCTGACCGGAGGCTTTTCCGGCTTGGACAGCTTTTTGCAAAGCGCCTCGGTCTGGCGCACGTTCAGGTCGTTTTCCACCACCATCTGCGCCGCCTGCTCCTGCAGCTCTTCGCTTTCCAGCCCCAGGATCACCTTGGCATGGCCGGTGGTCAGATGACCGGTCTGCAGCCATTCCAGCGCCCGCTGAGGCAGATTCAGCAGCCGAAGACTGTTGGCCACCGAGCTGCGGCTTTTGCCCAGCCGCTTGGCGGCCTGCTCCTGAGTCAGCCCGCAGCGCTCCATCAGCTGCTTGTAGCCAAAGGCCTCCTCCACCGGGTCCAGATCTTCACGCTGCAGGTTTTCAATGAGCGCCATCTCCATGGCTTCGCTCTCGGTCACATCCTTGATGATCACCGGGATCTCGGAAAGACCTGCCATCCGGGCAGCCCTCCAGCGGCGCTCGCCCGCAATGATCTTATAGCCACCGCTGTTGCAGGGGCGTACTGTAATGGGCTGCAGCACACCGTGCTCGGTAATGCTGGCTGCCAGTTCTGACAAGGGCTCTTCGGAAAAGTCCTTGCGGGGCTGCTCCTTATCCGGTTCAATGTCCCGCAGAGGGAGGGTGCTCACCTCCCGGCCCACATCCCGGGCCGTTTCCTCAAACAGACTCTCCAGCCCGCGGCCAAGGCCGCCTTTCTTTTGTGCCATTTGCCGCCCTCCTTTTTTAACGATTGTTGCTCAGCAATTCCTTCGCCATGGCCCGATAGGCTTCGCAGCCTTTGCTGGCCGGGTCGTAGTAATTGATGGGCTGCCCGTAGCTGGGCGCCTCGGAAAGGCGCACATTCCGGGGCACAGTGGTCTTGTAGACCTTGTCACCGAAGAATTTCTTCACCTGATCCACCACCTGCAGGGTCAGATTCAGCCGCCCCGCATACATGGTGAACACTACGCCCTCAATCTCCAGATAACGGTTGTACATCTTCCGAACCGTTTTCAGGGTGCTCATCAGCTCGGAAAGACCCTCCAGCGCGTAGTATTCACACTGAATGGGAATGAGCACCGAATCGCTGGCGCACAGACCATTCAGGGTCAACAGGTCCAGGCTGGGCGGGCAGTCGATAAAGATATAGTCGTAATTTCCCGCCACCGAAGCCAGCGCCTGGCGCAGACGGCTCTCCCGCCGCTCCAGATTTACCAGCTCGATCACCGCGCCGGACAGCTGAATGTTGGACGGGATCACATCCACCATAAACTCGGTGGGCACAATGGCCTGCTGGGCCTGGGCCTCGCCGATGATCAGGTCGTACACGCTGGTTTCCACGCTCCGCTTGGAAATTCCGTATCCGCTGGTGGTGTTGCCCTGGGGGTCCAGGTCCACGATCAGCACCCGTTTTCCCTCTGCCGCCACACAGGACGCCAGGTTCACCGCGGTGGTGCTTTTGCCCACGCCGCCTTTCTGGTTTGCAACTGCGATTACTTTTCCCACCGCTCGTGCCTCCAATTCATCAGATCTGCATCCGCGAAACGGCTGTTCGCGGCAGGCATCGGTGTTATTATAGCATAGATTTCCGTGTGTTTACACCCATATCACTGGATTTTCCTCGGATTTCATTCTTTTCTCCGGTTTTCAGCACAAAAAATGTTCCACGTGGAACATTTTGAAAGAATTCTTCCGGTTGTTCCCCACAAACAGAAAGAGGAATGTTCCACGTGGAACACTCCTCTTTCTGCCCCTATGATCCCTTTTTCCATATCTCTGAACCAAAATCTAAGAACGATATGAAAAGCAATCACTTTTTAATTGTTCCACGTGGAACAATTCAGCCAATGCGGCGGGCCTGCTGGTCCGGCTCAGTGGGGATACGAACCGTATACTCCACAAAGCCATCCCCCTCCACCCGCCGGGTGGAAGCCTTCACGCCCGCATCCACCATCAGGCGCACCGCCTTGTTGATGGTGTTCACAAAGATCCGCACATCCCGCACCATAGGAACGATTTTCTTCCTTGGTGTCCGCTGCACCAGCCGCTGCACATACTCATCCGCCTGGCGGGCGTTCATTCCCTGCTTGGCAAAGGCCTCCAAGGCCGCAAACCGCTGAGCCTCCTCCAGCCGAAGCACCGCCCGGGCATGCCGCTCGGTCAGGTGGTTCTCCCGACAGAAGGTCTGCTCCTGATCGCTGAGCTGAAGCAGTCGCAGCTTATTGTTCAGGGTGGGCTGCGCCATCCCCAGCCGCTTGGCCGCCTCCTCCTGGGTACAGCCCCACAGCGCGATCACATCCTGAATCCCCCTGGCCTGTTCAAAGGGGTCCAGATCCTGGCGCTGCATATTTTCCAAAAGGCCCAGTGCCGCGGTGGCCTGGTCCTGATAATCACACAGAATGGCCGGGATCTCCTTCAGCTGAGCCAGCTTGCAGGCCCGAAGCCTTCTCTCCCCTGCCACCAGCTGATACCGCTCGCCGCAGCGGCGGACCGAAACCGGCTGCAGCAGGCCATTCTCCAGAATGCTCACCGCCAACTGCGCGATCTCCTTTTCATCAAAGTGTCTGCGTGCCTGATAGGGCGACGGGTCGATCAGCTCTGTGGGAATGGCAAATACTTTTCCCTTCACCTTGGCTTTGCGCGGCAGCATTCCGGTACCTCCTTTTTGTTGCGGAAAATTCTGCGGCCCTCAGCAGGCGGGAGCCTTGGGGCAGCACCCCGCCCAACAGCCCGGAAAACATCGCCGCCGCTTGCAAGGCGGCTTATGCCCTGTTGTATTTTATGTATTCCAAAAGCCGGGCCGCAGAAATGATCCCTTATCCTTCGGAAAACAAAAGCGCGCCGTGCGGCACCTCTTGCTTCCAGCAAAAGTATACCACAGGCGCGCTGTGTAATCCAGAAATTTCCATTTACAGGTTTCTCCGGATTTCTTCCCTTTTCTTCTTATTTCAGCGGGGATTTTGCGATTTTTCCGCCGTTTCTGGGGTAAGCGGTCGGAGTTTGCGATATTTTTTCGCACACCACCAGGCTGCGGGCATCGCCGCCGGGCAGCTGAAAGGACCGGGTCTCCCGGAACTTTCCGCCCAGCTTGGCAATGGCACCCTTGGCGCTGGCCAGCTCCTGCTCAGCGCCCGCGCCCTTCATGGCAATGAACACACCGCCCACCTTGGTCAGGGGCAGGCAGTATTCCGCCAGAATCTGCAATGCCGCCACTGCCCGGGCGCTCACCACATCGGCGGTCTCCCGCCACTGCTTGCGGGCCGCTTCCTCTGCTCGCTCCTTGGCGAACTCCACACCGGTCAGGCCCAGCTCAGCGCAAACGTATTTCAAAAACTCCACCCGCTTGCCGGTGGGCTCCATCAGGGTGAGCTCCAGCTCCGGCTTGTAGATTTTGGTCACAAGGCCGGGAAAACCCGCGCCGCAGCCCACATCGATCATTTTGCCTGCCACCTCCGGCTGGCTGGCAAAAAGCAGGCTGTCCAGAAAGTGCTTGTCCTCGATGCCCTCGGGATCGGTGATGGCCGTCAGATTCACCTTCTGATTGTACTCCACCAGCAGCCGGGCATAGTGGTCCAGCTGACCCAGCTGAACGCCGGTCAGCTCAATGCCCTGTCGGGCGCATTTTTCCTGCAAACGCTGTGTATCGATCATTCCTCCGCCTCCTTGCTCCGGGCTTCGTTGTTATTCATTCTGCGGGCACGGTTGGCCGCTTCCACTGCCACACTGAGCACCGCCATATCCGCCGGGCTTACACCGGGGATGCGGCCCGCCTGGGCCAAACTCACCGGCCGGATGCGCGCCAGCTTTTCCCGGGCCTCCAACCGCAGGCCGTTCAGCGGCGCGTAGTCAAAATCCTCCGGGATGGGGGTATTCTCCAGCCGCTTCACATCCTTGATGGTCCGCTGCTGCCGGGCAATGTAGCCCGCGTACTTGATCTCGGTGGTGATGCGGGCCGCCATCCGCCGGTCCACACCCTCGCCCCAGCCGATCACCTGAGCCAGAATGGCATAGTCCAGCTCGGGCCGGCGCAGCAGCTCCGCCGCCGGGCCGCCCTTTTCCACCGGGGTCATTCCCTTTTCCTCCAGCACCCGGTTCAGCTCTGCCCCCTTCACGCTGGTCTGTTCCAGACGCTTAGTCTCCCGAGCCTTCACCTCCATGGCCTGCTCAAAGGCCTGCCAGCGGGCATCGTCCACCAGGCCCGCCCCCCGGCCAATGGGGGTCAGCCGCTCGTCGGCGTTATCCTGCCGCAGGGTCAGCCGGTATTCGCTGCGGCTGGTCATCATCCGGTAGGGGTCCATGACGCCCTTGGTCACCAGATCATCCACCAGGGTGCCCAGGTAGGAGGAATGCCGGGGCAGGATCACCTGCTCCTTGCCCAGCACCGCCAGACCAGCGTTCATGCCCGCCAGCAGTCCCTGAGCCGCCGCCTCCTCATAGCCGGAGGTCCCGTTGAACTGGCCCGCGCCGTACAGGCCCTTCACCGCCCGGGTCTCCAGGGTCAGCTGAAGTGCGGTGGGGTCGATGCAGTCATACTCGATGGCATAGGCGGGCCGCAGGATCTCGATGTTCTCGAAGCCCTTGATGGTCCGGTACATAGCATTCTGCACATCCTCCGGCAGGCTGCTGCTCATTCCCTGCAGATACATCTCTTCGGTATCCAGCCCGCAGGGCTCCACAAAGATCTGATGCCGCTCCTTGTCCGAGAAGCGCACCACCTTATCCTCAATGCTGGGGCAGTATCGGGGGCCGACGCCCTCGATCATCCCCCCGTACAGGGGCGAGCGGTGCAGATTGTCCAGAATGATTCGATGGGTCTCCGGGTTGGTGTAGGCGATGTGGCAGTCCACCTGATTTTTGATGCCGCCCTCCGGGGTCAGAAAGCTGAAGGGCTCCGGTGGCTCCTCGCCGGGCTGAGGCTCCAGCACCGAGAAATCAATGCTCCGCCGGTGCACCCGGGCCGGAGTACCGGTTTTGAACCGACGCAGAGGCAGCCCTGCCTGACGCAGCCGCTCGCTCAGCAGATTGGCCGCCTGCTGACCGTCCGGGCCGCTCTCCACACTGGCGTCGCCCACAAAGATACGTCCACCCAGATTGGTACCGGTGCAGAGCACCACCGCCTGGGCCCCATAAAAGCCGTTCAACCGGGTATATACGCCGGTCACCCGGCCGTCCTCCAGAGCCAGATCCACGATCTCGCCCTGCTTAATGTCCAAGTTATCGGTCTTTTCCAGAAAATGCTTGGTGAAGTCATGGTACGCCCGCCGGTCGATCTGGGCCCGCAGGGAATGCACCGCGGGGCCTTTGCCCCGGTTGAGCATCCGGCTCTGCAGGGTAGTGGCGTCCGCCGCCAGGCCCATCACGCCGCCCAGCGCATCCACCTCCCGCACCAGATGGCCCTTGGCGGTGCCTCCGATGCTGGGGTTGCAGGGCATGTTGCCGATGCCGTCCAGGCTAAGGGTGAACAGGGCGGTCTTTGCACCCAGGGCCGCCGCCGCGTGGGCCGCCTCAATGCCCGCATGGCCCGCGCCCACCACGATCACCTGATAATCTCCCAAATGGTTCATGCTTTGTCGTTTCCTTCCTTTACTTGCCCACACAGAACTTGGAGAACACTTCCTCGATCACGCTCTCGCTGGCGTCCTCACCGGTCAGACGGCAGAGAGCCGCCAGAGCATCGTCCACGCAGACGCTCACCGCGTCCAGTCCGAAGCCGCCGTCCAGCGCCTGAATGCCCTCCTGCAGCGCATCCCGGGCAGAAACCGCTGCGGCCAGCTGCCGCTGGCTCACCAGACAGGGCGCACCGGGGTCCAGATTGGCCACCCCCAGCAGCTCCCGCACCGCCTGCTCCAGCTCCGGCATACCGCCGCCCTGGCCCGCCGCAATGCGCAGCACCCGGAAGAATTTGCCTTCCAGAATGCTCTCGTCGAAGCGCTGCTCCAAATCGTTTTTGTTCACCAGCGCGATGGCCGGCCGCCCGGCGCACAGCTGCGCCAGCTCCTTGTCCTCTTCTGTGGCGGGAGTGGAGCCGTCGAATACCGCCAGCACCAGCCCGGCCTCCTCCAGCTTGCGGCGGCTGCGGCGGATGCCCTCGGCCTCCACCACATCGCCGGTCTCCCGCAGGCCTGCGGTATCGAACAGATTTACCCGCACACCGCCCAGCATCACCGCCTGCTCCACCACATCCCGGGTGGTTCCGGCGATGGGGGTCACAATAGCCCGGTCGAATCCGGCCAGCAGATTCATCAGGGTGCTCTTGCCCACATTGGGGCTGCCTACGATGGCCGCATCCACCCCTTGGCGCAGCACCGCGCCGCCGCCGTAGCTGCCGATCAGCCCCCGCACACCGGCGCACACCTCATCCAGTGTGCCGCGCAGGGTATCCTCTTCCAGCTCAGGCACATCCTCCTCGGGAAAATCCACCCAGGCAGCCAGATGTCCGGCCAGCGCCACCAGCTGGCTTTTGTATCCCTCAATCTGCCGGGCCAGCGCACCGCTCAGGGCGCTCTCGGCCAGTGCCGCACCCTGCCGGCCTGCCGCGCCGATCAGATCCATCACCGCCTCGGCCTGGGTCAGACTCATCCGTCCGTTCAGGAAGGCCCGCTTGGTGTATTCACCCGGTCCGGCCGGGGCCGCGCCCGCCGCGATGCAGGCGGTGATCAACTCCTGTGCGATCACCATACCGCCATGGCAGCTCAGCTCCACCACGTCCTCGCCGGTATAGCTGCGGGGAGCCCGGAAGAAGAGGGCCACGCCCTCATCCAGCGTTTCGCCCCGGGCGATGAAATGACCAAACAGAGCGGTATAGCCTTTCGCCTCGCTCACCTTTTTGTTCGGATTGACCGGTTGGAACACCTGTTCGGTGATCCGGTAGCTTTCCGGGCCGGACAGCCGCACCACTGCGATACCGCCCGCACCGGGCGGCGTGGCCAGTGCCACGATGGTCGTTTCCATCTTCACTCCCCCATTCTCAAAACAGCATAGTTCATTTTATTGTAGCATACCGCCCCGGCCAGGGCAAGGCAGGCGGAAGGCAGAGCAAAGGCCGCCCGATTTCTTTTGGTTCCCGGGCGGCCTTCTGTATTATCCAATCAGTTGAATTTTAAAATATTTTTCCAATTGTTATTTTCTTTTGCTTCGCTGTATTCCATCACCACATCCCGCATAAACCGGCGGAAGCCCTGATAGACCTCTTCGCTGATGGGCTCCGGCCAGGTCATCACCACCAGCGGGTGGGGCACATCATCCTTTTTGTAGGGGATGTGCTGATAATCGTATGGATTTGCACAGAAGCCGTTCCGCTCATAAAAGCCCTTGCGGCGGATGGAAATCTCCTCCTCCGGCGGGTCGATCTCCAGCAGCACCGGCTGGCCCTTTTCCTTCAGGACAGTCAGCACCTTGGAGCCGTAGCCCTTGCCCCGGCCGCAGGGAAACACCGCAAAATGCTCCACATAAAAATAGCCGGGTGCCTGCCAGTACATCACAAAGCCCTGCCACTGGTCCCCCTCATAGATCAGATCCACATGGTAGCGCTCATCCTCCATGGCGCGTTTCTGATCGGGCAGGGTCCGGTTTTCGTAGTCGGGGAAGCTTGCCTCATACAGCTCCCACAACGCCTCAAATCGGGGGTCCTGCCAACCGGTCATTCGCTCCAAACGCATGATATCCTTCCTTTCCTGTCTGGAAACAGTTTTATACTCCTATCCTACCATGCCCCGCAAAAAAGCGCAACGGGGCCGCAAAGGCCCCTATATTGCGTAATATTCAGTAAAATAATACAAACAGTAAATAACTAAAGCAACAAAAACCGCGGCACACAGCCCCATCGGGAGGCTGCATGCCGCGGTACATGTTATGTATGCGCGTTTCTTACAGCTCGATCTTGCCGTACAGAGCAAAGCCCTCGGCGTCGTCGATCACCTGGGTGCGCTTGGGCGCCACAGGTGCCGCACCCTCGCTGCGCTGAGCACCGGCGAACTCACGGCCGGGAACGCTTGAGCGCCGCTCGCCCTTGAAGCCGCCGCTCTTGCGGTCACGACCACCGCGCTGACCGCGGCCGCCACGCTGACCACGGCCGCCGCTGCGGCTGCGATTCTGAGCGTTGGGATCGGTGGAGTAGATCACCACACGGCGATCCGCACCCTCACCCTTGGACTCGCTGCGCAGGCCCTCCATGGTGCTGATGGTGCTGTGGATGATGCGCCGCTCGTAGGGGTTCATGGGGTCCATGGCGTAGCTGCGGCCGGTCTTGGCCACCTTCGCGCCCATGCGGCGGGCCAGGGCCTCCAGGTCCTTCTCCCGCTTGCCGCGGTAGCCGGCCACATCCAAGCCAAGCTTCAGGTAGTCGCCGCCCAGGCGGTTCGCCGCCAGACCGGCCAGATAGGACAGGCTCTCCATGGTCTCGCCACGATGGCCGATCAGAACACCAACGTCCTCACCTTCCACCTTTACGATGTGGGCCTCGCCCTGCTTTTCCACGTGCATCTCCACGTCGCCGGCACCCATCAGGGTAAAGATCTCCTTCAGGTAAGCCACGGCGGCGGCCAGCTTCTCGTTGCTGTCCACGTCCACCTGCACGGAAGTCTCCTCCTGCTGGGGCGCGGTCTCCTGCTTCTCCTCTGCCACGGCGGCGGGTTCCTCAGCGGCGGGCTGAACCTCAACCTCCTTCTCCTCGGGCTGGGCCGCAGCCACAGGCTCGGCCGGAACCTCCACCTCGGGCTCCTGCGCAGTGGCGCGCACCTTGGCGGGGATCTTCTTGAACAGACGGTGCACCGGCATCTCCAGGATCTCGATGCTTACTTCTTCACGGGGAAGACCCAGCTGGGCGCAGGCGGCCTCGGTGGCCTCCTCCACGGTCTTTCCGGTAACGATCACTTCACGCATGACTCATTCCTCCTTGTTCAGCTGGCTCAGGGGTACGGTCCGCTCGTCCTTGTACTTCTCCTCATCCTGCTTGCGGGCCATTTCCAGGCGCAACCGGTTCAGTTCTGCCTCGTTCACGGAACGGGTAATCTCTTTGCCGTTCTCCACCACGGTCACCTGCTTTTTCGCCTTGCGCTCCCGCTTCTTGGCCTCGATCTCGGCGGCGATCTCCACCTTCAGCTTCTCGGGGTCATACATCTTGCGCAGAATTACGCTCTGGACAAACATGAACAGGTTAGACACAGTGTAATACAGAGAGAAGCCCACGGGCACCTGGAAGGCGAACCAGACGAACATCAGGCTGGTGATCCAGGGCACCCACTTCATGCTGCCCTGCATCTGCTGACCGCTCATCTTCATGGTGATCACGTTCAGCATGGCCATGGTAACGATGCTCAGCAGGGGGAAGATCAGCAGAGCGTTCAGGGCAAAGCCGGGCTTATCCATCAGGTTGATGCCCAGGAAATTCACATTGAAGTTCTGCATGGCCTCGATCTGCTCGGCGGTGAAGATACTGCCGAAAACAGTGGGGTCCAGCTGGACCTGCTTGATGATCTCGCTCTGGGCCATGTAGTTGTTGGCAGCCATACCCAGCTGGCTGGCTGCGGCGTTCAGCGCCTCAGCGGGCAGATGCATGATGTACTTCAGCGGGCGGTACACCACCTCGATGATGCCGAAGATCACCAGGAAGTTGATCAGCATGGGTGCGCAGCCGGCGGCGGGGTTATAGCCGTACTCCTGCTGCATGCGCATCAGCTCTTCGTTCTGCTTTTCCTTATCATTGGCGTACTTTTTCTGGATCTCCTGGATCATCGGCTGGTACGCAGCCATGCGGGCGGTGCTCTTCTGCTGCTTGATCTGCAGCGGGAAGGACAGCAGTCGCACGATGACTGTGAACAGGATGATGGACCAGCCGTAGTTGCCCACAAACTGGTAGATCCACTGCAGCACATAGCCGAGGGGCGTACCGAGAATGCCTAAAATTCCCATAATTCTTGTTTCCTATCCGCCCCGTTTGCGCGCCAGGGCTTTTGTAGATTTTATCGTGGGACACATCCCCGGCGCAAAACGGGGCGCGTCACAAGGGGCGATGGGTAAGGCTCGTCCGCATTCAGCGGACCAGGCGGCGGTCGTCGTTTTTCCAGCGTCCTTTGGGCGGAACCGGATCGTAACCGCTCTTGCACAATGGGTTACAGCGCAGAATGCGCCACACCGACAGGATGCTTCCCTTCACCGCGCCATGGGTGAGCAGTGCCTCCATGGCGTACTCGCTGCAGGTGGGAAGGAAGCGGCAGTTTATGCCCAGATGGGGCGAGAGGTATTTCTTGTACCACTTTATGGGTAGCACTAAAACGCGGGCGATCATCTGACCAGGCCCGCGTTTTTCAGCAGTTGTTCGGCAGCCTTTTTCACCTCGCCGCTTTTGCAGCGGGTGGTCTGGCCCCGCGCCACGAATACCAGGTCCAGCCCGCCCACATCATAGGGCAGCGTCTGGTACAAAGCGGCACGGATGACCCGCCGCGCCCGGTTGCGGTGCACGGCGTTGCCGATTTTTTTGGTTGCGGTAATGCCCACCCGGGTGTGGCCCAGGCGGTTTTTCATCACATACAACACCAGTTTTGGATGCACAAAGGCTTTTCCCCTGGCATAGGCCCGGGAAAACTCCTTGTTGCGGGTGATCGGCCGGTAGCGCATGGATCTTCCCCCGTATGGAAAAACAAGGCCACTAACAACTCAGTGGCCTTGCAAGCTTGCCCGCTCAAAAAGCGGGGCTTTGTTTTACACTTAGGCAGACAGCTTGGCGCGGCCCTTGGCACGACGGGCGGCAATCACCTTACGGCCGTTCTTAGTGGACATTCTCTTCAGAAAGCCGTGCACACCACTGCGCTGACGCTTCTTGGGCTGAAAAGTTCTTTTCATGACGATATCCTCCAAAAGGCCCCGCAATGGGGCAGATTTTATTGATTTTCTCTATGCAGGTACACAGATAGCCTTGCATCATAAAAGTATAGCGGATGTTTTCCGCCTTTGTCAACACTTTCCGCAAAGTTTTTTGCTTTACAGCTCGTTTTGGCCTGTTTTGCCCTGTGAACACCAATGCATCGGGCCTTTGTGCCCCCTTTGCCCGTTCTCGAAAAAACGTTTTTAGACCCCTTACAGCGGCCCCTATAGCTATAGTATAATAAATAACATTGTAAAGGTCTTTTTTTTGTGATATAATCAATCAGATACTAATTTTCAACAATGGAGCGTTTTTGCCTATGGATTCCTTTAACGACGTTTTAAGCGCAGCGAAGGCCTATTGCAAGGAGCGCCTGGTGGACGCCACCTACAACCTGTACATCGACGGGCTGGAGGCGGTGAGCTTCGAGGGCAGCGGCAAGGTCGTGCTGGCTGTGCGCAATGATTTCATCTGCACCATCGTGCGGGACCGCTATACTCCTCTGCTGAAAGAAGCTCTGGCCGCGGTGCTGGGCTTCGATGTGGAGGTGGAGCTTGTCGTGCCCGCAGCCGCACCGGAAAAGCCCGCCCCGGAACCGGAAAAGCCTGCTCCGGTCAGCGCTCCCAGCGGCAAATACGACTTCACCTTCGAGAACTTCATCAAGGGTCCCTCCAACCAGTTCGCCTATGCAGCGGCGCAGGCGGTTGCCTCCAACCCCTCCGGGGCCTACAACCCGCTGTTCATCTACGGCCAGTCCGGCCTCGGTAAAACGCACCTGCTCAACGCCATTCAGGTGGAGATCAAGAAAAACCACCCGGACTTTAATATTGTGTATGTGGACTGCGAGAAGTTCACCAACGAGATCATCACCGCCATCCGGGAGGGCAACACCGAGAGCTTCCGCCAGAAATACCGTGCGGCGGATGTGCTGCTGGTGGACGACATCCAGTTCATCGCCGGCAAGGAGAGCACTCAGGAGGAGTTCTTCCATACCTTTAATACTCTGCACAACGCGGGCAAGCAGATCGTGCTGGCCAGCGACCGCCCTGCCAAGGAGATCAAAAGCCTGGAGGAACGGCTGCGCACCCGGTTCGAGTGGGGCCTCACCGCGGACATCCAGCCGCCGGACTTCGAGACCCGAGTGGCCATCATCCGCCGCAAGGCTGAGCTGTTCAATCTGGACATGCCGGATGACGTGGCCGAGTTCATCGCAAACCATCTGAAAAACAACATCCGCCAGCTGGAAGGCGCCGTGAAAAAGCTGAACGCCTACTATATGCTGGAGGGCATCCAGCCGGTGATCGGCGTGGCCCAGAATGCCATCAAGGATATTCTGAACGAGACCCAGCCGGTTCCGGTCACCATTGAAAAGATCATCGGCGAGGTGGGCCGCACCTACAACGTGACCCCCGCGGAGATCCGCGGCATGCGCCGCACCGCCAACATCTCCTCTGCCCGGCAGACCGCCATCTACGTGGTGCGCGAGATCACCGGCATGAGCATGGAAGACATCGGCAAGGAGTTCGGCGGCCGGGATCACTCCACCATTGTGTACTCCCTGAAATCCATGGAGAACAATCTGAACAACGACCGCCACCTGAAGGAAACGGTGGAGGACATCATCAAAAACGT
>NZ_JAGHKE010000045.1:0-17757 GCF_017889395.1 Allofournierella sp.
TTGCTTGATATCAAAAACGAACGCCTCTCCTTCTTCACCCCCGCGGGCGAGGTGAAGGCACTGAACAACGTGTCCTTCTCCATGAAGCAGGGCGAGGTTCTGGGCATCGTGGGCGAGTCCGGCTCCGGTAAGTCCGTAACCGCCTACTCCCTGATGGGCCTGACCGCTTACCCCGGCAAGCTGATCGGCGGTGAGCTGCGTTTCAATGGCCACGAAGTGGAAAAGATGACCGAGAAGGAATTCCGCAAAATGCGCGGTGAAGAGATCTCCATCATCTTCCAGGACCCCATGACCAGCCTGAACCCGGTGTACACCATCGGCAACCAGATCGTGGAAATGGTGCGTCTGCACACCAATAAAGATAAGAAGGAAGCCTATGCCCGCGCCAAGGAGCTGCTGGAGCTGGTAGGCATCAACGAGCCCGAGCGCCGTCTGAAGCAGTACCCGCACGAGCTGTCCGGCGGTATGCGTCAGCGCGTGATGATCGCCATCGCCCTGGCCTGTGAGCCCAAGCTGCTCATCGCCGACGAGCCCACCACCGCGCTGGACGTGACCATCCAGGCCCAGATTCTGGAGCTGATGATGGAGCTGCGCAAAAAGCTGGGCATGAGCATCATCATGATCACCCACGACCTGGGCGTTGTGGCCAGCATGTGCGAGAAGATCGCTGTTATGTACGCCGGTAAAATCGTTGAGTACGGCACCACCGACGAGATCTTCTACAACCCCAAGCACGAATACACCAAGGGCCTGATCAACTCCATCCCCAAGCTGAACCAGAAGGAGAAGGAGCGTCTGGTGCCCATCGAAGGCAGCCCCGTGGACCTGCTGAATCCTCCTGCCGGCTGCCCCTTTGCGCCCCGCTGCAAGAGCTGCATGAAGATCTGCCTGCGTCAGATGCCCCCGCGCACTGACCTGAGCGATACCCATTACACCCAGTGCTGGCTGCTGCAGAAGGCCGAGTTTGAAGGCAAAGGAGGAAAAGCTGAATGAGCGAGCAGAAAAAACTGGTTGAGGTCCAGCACCTCCAGCAGTACTTCAACGCAGGCGGCTTCGGCAAGAACCGCCGCTACGTCCAGGCTGTGGACGACGTGAGCTTTTTCATCAACAAGGGCGAGACCCTGGGTCTGGTAGGTGAGTCCGGCTGCGGCAAGACCACCACCGGCCGTACCCTGCTGCGCCTGTACGAGCCCACCGACGGCCGTATCATCTACGACGGCAACGTGATCTACGATTCCGGCAAGCTGCCTGATTCCGAGAAGAAGATCGCGGTGGACATGCTGCCCTACCGCCGCAAGATGCAGATCGTGTTCCAGGACCCCTATGCTTCTCTGGACCCCCGTATGACCATCGGCGACATTGTGGGCGAGGCCATCGATATCCACAAGCTGGCCGCGAATGACAAGGATCGCCACGACCGCATCATCAGCATGCTGCAGCGCGTGGGTCTGAACTCTGAGCACGCCAACCGCTATCCTCACGAGTTCTCCGGCGGCCAGCGTCAGCGCGTGGGCATTGCCCGTGCCCTGGCGGTAAACCCCGAGTTCATCGTGTGTGACGAGCCTGTTTCCGCTCTGGATGTATCCATCCAGGCGCAGGTGGTCAACATGTTTGAGGACCTGCAGAGCGAGATGGGCCTGACCTATCTGTTCATTGCCCACGATCTGAGCATCGTGAAGCACATCTCCAACCGCATCGGCGTTATGTACCTGGGCAAGCTGGTGGAGCTGGCCGACAGCTATGAGCTGACCTTCCACAGCGTGCATCCCTACACCCGCAGCCTGATCTCTGCCATTCCCATCGCGGACCCCAAGGCCGCCCGGGAATCCAAGCGTATCGTTCTGGAGGGCGATGTGCCCAGCCCGCTGAATCCCCCTTCCGGCTGCCGCTTCCGCACCCGCTGCCCCTATGCAGACGAGCAGTGCGCCTGCGAGGTGCCCGAGTTCAAGGAGGTCTCCTCCGGCCACTGGGCTGCCTGCCACCACCTGGATCGGGTGAAATAAGTGCATTTGAAGAATCCCCACCGCATTTGCGGTGGGGATTCTTTTTTGTCTGCGCCCGAAAAAGTTACAAACAGTTTTGCGAAATCTAAAGATTTTTGTTCAAATGCGGGGAATCTGTCGTACAATTGCTGCAAAAAGATGTGATAGACCCATGAAAAATTCATGAAAAAAGACAAAATTCTTACAAAGGCAAAATTGTACTTGCACTTTTTTGGGCTAAAGTGCTACAATGTTAGCAAGCCAATCGCAGCGGACACAATTGTTCGCAGTGAAAAAACACTTCGCTCCGGTCCTTGTGGGGCCAGGGCGGAAAAGGGTAAAACCAAATTCAGGAGGAAAGCAACCATGAAAAAGATGTTAGCTCTCGTGCTGGCTGCCGTGATGGCCTTCAGCATGGCTGCCTGCGGCGGCGGCTCCGGCTCCACTGCAACCAGTGGCGCTACCAGTACCGACTCCACCGCGGCCAGCGGCTCTGCCACTGCCGCTACCGGCGTTACCGTTCAGATCGGCCCCAACCCCGAATCCATCGACCCGGCGCTGAACAGCGCCATCGACGGCGCCAACATTCTGATCACCGCCTTCGAGGGCCTGCTGATCGTGGACGAGAACAACCAGATTCAGCCCGGCCAGGCCGAGAGCTACGAGGTCAGCGAGGATGGCCTCACCTGGACCTTCCACCTGCGTGAAGGCCTGAAGTGGTCCGACGGCACCGATCTGGACGCCAACGACTTCGTTTATACTTACAAGCGCGTTGCTGATCCCAACACCGCTGCTCCCTACTCCGCCACTGCTGTGGGCATGATCGCCGGCTATGATGAAGCCATGAACGGTGATCCCGATGCCCTGCAGGTGGAAGCTCCCGACGCTCAGACCTTCGTGGTACACCTGAGCTACCCCTGCACCTACTTCGATAAGCTGGCTGCCTTCGCTACCCTGAGCCCCGTGCAGCAGGAAACCATCGAAGCCAACGGCGATGCCTGGGCCACCGCTCCCGAGACCTATGTCTCCAATGGCCCCTACTACATGACCGAGTGGACCGTTGGTCAGCAGATCGTGTTCAGCAAGAACCCCTACTACCAGGGCGGCTGGGATACCAGCAAGATCGTTTCTGAAACCATTACCTTCCTGCTGATGGAAGATTCCACCGCTGCTTACACTGCTTACACCACCGGCCAGGCCCAGCTGATCAAGGATGTTCCCACCGAGGAAATCCCCAGCCTGACCAAGGCCGAGGATGGCGGCGACTTCTATGTTGATCCCATCATGGGCACCTACTACCTGAGCATGAACGATCAGGTCGAGCCCTTCAACGATGTGAATGTACGTAAGGCTCTGAGCCTGGCCATCGACCGTGAGTACGTGGCCAACACCCTGATGCAGGGTACTTACTCTCCCGCCTACAAGCTGACCGGCCCTGGCATCACCGATGCGGACGGCAGCGTTTACATGGACAATTCCGATTACGACGTGATCCCCACCGATTACGAGGAAGCCAAGAAGCAGGCCCAGGAGGCTCTGGCTGAGGCCGGTTACCCCAATGGCGAAGGCTTCCCCACCATCACCTACTCCACCAACGATTCCGGCTACCACAAGGCTGTGGCGGAATACCTGCAGCAGTGCTACAAGGAAGTTCTGGGCATCAACCTGGAGGTTGAGGTCGTAGAATGGTCCTCCTTCACCCCGCTGCGCCGCGCTGGTGACTACCAGATGGCCCGTAACGGCTGGGTATTCGACTACAACGATCCCTCCAGCATGCTGGAGCTGTTCATGACCGGCAACGGCAACAACGACGGCAAGTACTCCAATCCCGAATACGATGCAATGATGGACAACACCAAGATCGCCGATAAGGACGAGCGCTTTGCCAACCTGCACGCCGCAGAAGAGATCGCCATGGAAGATTACGCCATGATCCCCCTGGCCTTCTACAACGACTTCTGGCTGCAGAGCTCTTCCCTGAAGGGCAGCTGGCACAGCCCCTACGGCTACTGGTACCTGCAGTACGCTTACGTTGAGTAAGACTGTATGAGCCTCGGCTCTTCCAGAGAGCAAAGTTTCTCTGTTCAACACACAGAAGAGAAGGACCCCGGAAATATCCGGGGTCTTTTTCTGTTGTTTGGCTTGATTGGCTCCTTTGTCCAAAAGGACAAAGGATTGTGGAAGATGCATAAATCAGAACGCGTTCCAAAACAAGAGAAATACAGTTTGACGAAGGAAAGAAACAAAAGGGTTACAAACCGCACATACCCATTGCACTTTTTTTGGGTAAAGTGCTACAATCCGAATAAACACCCAAGAAATTTGAATATTTATTCAAATCGATCAGGGGGAAACGGCCGCTGCCCGCATCTGGAATCTGCGGGAAAAGGGCGGCTTTGCAGCCGGGAACGTGGGCTTACCGCGGAGCACGCCGACCGGCCGCAGGAGAAACTTTGCAAACTGCTTGAGGAGGAACACCAACCATGGAAAAAGCTTTGTCTCTGGTGCTGGCTGCCGTGATGGCATTCAGCCTGGTGGCTTGCGGCGGCAGCAGCTCTTCCACTGCCAGCGCCGGCAGCACCGGCTCCGCTTCCGGAAGCGCCACCGCCAGCAATGTGACCGTACAGATCGGACCCAACCCCGAATCCATCGACCCGGCGCTGAACAGCACCATCGATGGCGGCAACATACTGATCACTGCCTTTGAGGGCCTGCTGATCGTGGACGAGAACAATCAGGTCCAGCCTGGCCAGGCCGAGAGCTGGGAGGTCAGCGAGGACGGTCTGACCTGGACCTTCCACCTGCGCGAGGGCCTGAAGTGGTCCGACGGCACCGATCTGGATGCCACCGACTTTGTGTATACTTATAAGCGCGTTGTCGATCCCGACACCGCTGCTCCCTACTCCCAGACCGCTGTGGGCATGATCGCCGGTTACGACGAGGCCATGGCTGGCAACCCGGATGCCCTGCAGGTGGAAGCCCCCGATACCAACACCTTCATCGTGCACCTGAGCTACCCCTGCACCTACTTCGATAAGCTGGCTGCTTTCGCCACCCTGAGCCCCGTGCAGCAGGAGACCATTGAGGCCAACGGCGATGCCTGGGCCACCGCTCCCGAGACCTATGTGTCCAATGGTCCCTACTACATGACCGAGTGGACCGTTGGTCAGCAGATCGTGTTCAGCAAGAACCCCTATTATAAGGGCGGCTGGGACAGCGATAAGATCGTTACCGACACCATCACCTTCCTGCTGATGGAGGACTCCACCGCTGCCTACACCGCTTACACCACCGGCCAGGCCCAGCTGATCAAGGATGTTCCCACCGAGGAGATCCCCAGCCTGACCAAGGCCGAGGATGGCGGCGAGTTCTATGTGGACCCGGTCATGGGCACCTACTACCTGACCATGAACGACTCCATCGAGCCCTTCAACGATGTGAATGTGCGTAAGGCTCTGAGCCTGGCCATCGACCGTGATTACATCGCCAACACCCTGATGCAGGGCACCTACTCCCCCGCTTATAAGCTGACCGGCCCCGGCATCACCGATGCGGACGGCAGCGCCTACATGGACAAGTCCAGCGGCGAGTGGATTCCCGAGGATTACGAGACTGCCAAGACCATGGCCCAGGAGGCTCTGGCTGAGGCCGGTTACCCGAATGGCGAGGGCTTCCCCACCATCACCTACTCCACCAACGATGCCGGTTACCACAAGGCTGTGGCCGAGTACCTGCAGCAGTGCTACAAGGAAGTTCTGGGCATCGACCTGCAGATTGAGATCGTGGAATGGTCTTCCTTCACCCCGATGCGCCGCGCCGGTGACTACGAGATGGCCCGTAACGGCTGGTCCTTCGACTACAATGATCCTTCCAGCATGCTGGAGCTGTTCATGACCGGCAACGCCAACAACGACGGCCAGTACTCCAACCCCGAGTTCGACGCCATGATGGAGAGCACCAAGATTGCCGACAAGGAGCAGCGTTTTGCCAACCTGCATGCCGCTGAGGAGATCGTGATGGAGGATTACTCCATGATCCCCGTGGCCTACTACAACGACTTCTGGCTGCAGAGCCCCGACCTGCAGGGCACCTGGCACAGCCCCTACGGCTACTGGTACCTGCAGTATGCCTACATCGGTGAGCCTGCTGAGGATACTGCTGCCGAGAGCGAGAGCGTAGCCACCAGCACCGCCGCTGAGAGCACCGCTTCCGAGGCCGCTTCTTCTGAGGCTGCCGAGAGCGTTGCCAGCGAGGCTGCTTCCTCCGAGGCTGCCGAGAGCACTGCCAGCGAAGCCGCTGCCAGTGATTCCGCCAGCGAGGCCTGAAAAACAGAAAGAAAGAAGAGCCCTGCATCTTGCAGGGCTCTTCTTTTATGTAGGGGCGCTGTTGGCAAAAAACAGTATGGCTCTTGTTCAAACAAACAATGAGTTGTGAAAAGTATATAAAAGAGGTGTGAAAAAAGAATCGATTGGTAGAGAACTTTTCCATAAAAGAAAACAAATTTTTTACAATTTTACAAGCGCCATTGAACTTTTTTGGGCTAAAGTGCTACAATGCGTTCAAGACACCTGCTGCGGACTGTTGTATGCAATGAACGGACAAGCGGCGGGGCCGGGGTTTGTATCTGGAACCTGCAAACCCGAAACGGCATGTGTGTTGGCCGGTCTGGTCCCTTCGGGGGGAGCAAAACCGGCACAGAGAAACTTTGCTTATCTGTAAGAGGAGGAACCGCAACATGAAAAAAGTGTTAGCACTGGTGCTGGCCGCTGCCATGGCGTTCAGCATGGTCGCTTGCGGCGGCAACAAGACTGCCACCAGCGGCGCCGCTGAAGGCACTGCCACCGGCAGCAGCAACATCACCGTTCAGCTGGGCCCCAACCCCGAGACTCTGGACCCCGCTCTGAACAGCGCCATCGATGGCGGCAACCTGATCCTGACCACCTTCGAGGGTCTGCTGATCATTGATGAGAACAACGAGGTTCAGCCCGGCCAGGCCGAGAGCTGGGAAGTGAGCGAGGACGGTCTGACCTGGACCTTCCATCTGCGTGAGGGCCTGAAGTGGTCCGACGGCACCGATCTGGATGCCAACGACTTCGTTTACACCTTCAAGCGTGTGGCCGATCCCGCTACCGCTGCTCCCTACTCCGCCACCGTGGTGGGTATGGTTGCCGGCTACGAGGAAGCCATGAACGGCAATCCGGACGCTCTGCAGGTGTCCGCTCCCGATGCCAACACCTTCGTGGTGACCCTGGCTCATCCCTGCACCTACTTCGATAAGATCGCTGCCTTCTCCACCCTGAGCCCTGTGCAGCAGGAGACCATCGAGGCCAACGGCGATTCCTGGGCTACTACTCCTGAGACCTACGTTTCCAACGGTCCCTACTACATGACCGATTGGACTGTGGGCCAGCAGATCGTGCTCACCAAGAACCCCTACTACAACGGCGGCTGGGATTCCAGCAAGATCGTTACCGACACCATCACCTTCCTGCTGATGGAGGACTCCACCGCTGCCTACACCGCGTTCCAGACCGGCCAGGCCTCTCTGGTTCGTGACGTGCCCACCGAGGAGATCCCCAGCCTGACCGGCACGCCTGAGTTCCATGTGGACCCCATCATGGGCACCTCCTACATGAGCATGAACCTGCAGAACGAGCTGTTCCAGGACGTGAACGTGCGTAAGGCTCTGAGCCTGGCTCTGGACCGCGATTACATCGCCAACACCGTGCAGCAGGGTACCTACCTGCCTGCTTACGAGCTGACCGGCCCCGGCATCACCGATGCTGACGGCACCACCTCCTACATGGACAACTCCGGCAAGAACTGGATCCCCACCGATTACGAGGAGTCCAAGAAGCAGGCTCAGGAGGCTCTGGCTGCTGCTGGCTACCCCAATGGCGAGGGCTTCCCCACCATCACCTACACCACCAACGATTCCGGCTACAACAAGGCTGTTGCTGAGTACATGCAGCAGTGCTACAAGGAAGTTCTGGGCATCAACCTGGAGATCGAGATCGTGGAATGGTCTTCCTTCACCCCGCTGCGCCGCTCCGGTGACTACGAGATGGCCCGCAACGGCTGGGTATTCGACTACAACGATCCCTCCAACATCCTGGAGCTGTTCATGACCGAGAACGGCAACAACGATGGTAAGTACTCCAACGCTAAGTACGACGAGCTGATGAACAACACCAACATCGCCGACGTGGAGCAGCGTTTTGCCAACCTGCACGCCGCCGAGGAGCTGCTGATGAGCGAGTACGCCATGATTCCCATCGCCCACAACAGCGACTTCTGGCTGCAGAGCACCGATCTGCAGGGCACCTGGCACAGCCCCTACGGCTACTGGTACCTGCAGTACGCCTACATCGGCGAGCCCTCTGAGGGCACCGTTGCCGAGAGCGAGAGCGTAGCCGACAGCACCGCCGCTGAGAGCACCGCTTCCGAGGCCGCTTCTTCTGAGGCTGCCGAGAGCGTTGCCAGCGAGGCTTCTTCCTCTGAGGCTGCTGAGAGCGCTGTGAGCGAGGCTGCTTCCTCCGAAGCTGCCGCCTGATTCGAGGCACAAAAACAAATGAAAAAGGACCTGCCCAATCGGGCAGGTCCTTTTTTTATATTGGCGCTGGGCGAAATTACTGGCCGTTCACCGGAATGGTCACTTCCCCGATGGTGATGCTCTCGATGGTATCCAGCGGGAGGATCTGATCAAACACGCCGCTGAGCTCGCAGCGGGTGGTGTCTCCCTCCGGCCGGGCGCCGCCGCCAAAGCCGGTCAGGTCGATGCGGCTGCCGTCGGTGAGGGTCAGATAAACCGACTGGGGGGTAAGTGCAGTGGAATTGTTTTCCGGCTGCAGAGCGGTGTCCACTGTGTAGTCGATCCGAAAAGACAAGGGCGAAATGGATATGCTGTTCAGCACCGCCGGTTCCCCGTTCACGGAAAAGCTCTGGCCGCCCGGCAGCTCCAGCGAGCTGTCCTCGAAGGCAAAAGCGAACCGAAGCTCCCAGTTGCCCTCGGCCAGTATCACCGCGTCCTCGCCGATCCCCTGTTTCAGGTCAGCCAGGTGTACGGTGGCGGTGCCGGGCTCCAGCGGGGCGTCGGCGGTGAGCAGCTGAACGAATTGCACTGCATTGTCGGCCGGGTCCTCGTCGAAGAACCAGGCGGTACCATGCATGCCGCCCATATGGCCCACATCCGTGTCCCATTCCCCGAAGCGAAGGGCCAGGGCGCCATCCCGGTTGGGGTCCGGGTCCGCTGTGATGGGCTGGCCGTCCTCCCGGTAGATGGAGTATACGATGGCGTAGCTGTAGGTATCGCCGATGATGGCATCGGCCTGCACGGTGACCCCGTCCACAGTGGCGCTGGCATCCAGAGGGTATCCGATCCGGTCGATGATCTCGGTCTGGGCGGGCGCGGTACCAAACACCGCGCCGAAGGCCTGGGCAACGGGCTTCAGCACACCGCTGGCTGCGGCTCCCAGACAGAGAGCGCCGGAGAGAACGGCCGCCGCTCCCAGCGCACAGACCCGCCGCAGCGGGATGGCGTGCCCTCTGGGGGGGCGGGTGGATTGGGTCATCAGGCGGTCGATCATTTCCTGTTTTTGCTGCGGGGAAAACTGCAGCTCGTTCATGGATTCCCGATAAGTCTTCATGCCAGTTCCTCCTGTTCCAGCAGGGTGCGCAGCCGAGCCCGGCCCCGGTTCAGCCGGGTGGAGATGGTGGCCGGGTTTTCGCCCAGCAGCCGGGCGATCTCCTTGGCGGCATAGCCCTCGTAATAATACAGATAAATCACTGCCCGATATTTGGGCGGCAGCAGCTGCACGGCAGCCAGCAGGCTTCCCTCCTCCACCGACGGTGCGGGCACCGGCGCGGCCTCATCCATGGTCACGGTGGTGCGCCGCCAGTGGCTCTTCAAAAGGTCCTTGCAGGCGTTGGCGGTGGTGCGGATGATCCAGGCCTTTTCGTGCTCCGGGCTGTCAAAGCGCCGGGGATTGGTGAGCAGCTTGAGAAAAACGGTCTGGCAGATGTCCTGGGCATCGGCGGTGCTTTTCAGATAGGTGTAGCTCAGCCGCAGAATCAGGTCGGAATAGGTGTTTACCAGCCGCTCTGCCTGGCGGCGGTCTATAGGAGTATTCGTATCGCTCACTTCCTTTGCTGTGGTGTGAAAAAGCTCTTTCACCGGGAATACGACTGAGGGGGCGGTTATCTTTCAGCCGGGCAAAAAAATTCCCGCTGCCTTCGCAGCGGGAATGGAAAAGAAAGCGAATCAGTCGGGAATGCTGTCCAGCACAGCCTGTGCGATGGCGCCACCCTCGGCCCAGAGGCCTTCCAGGGTAGCGCAGCTTTCGTACTCTGCCGGGTTGCTCACGAAGCCCAGCTCCAGCAGCACCGCGGGGCAGATGTTGGAGCGGGTCACATAGAACGCGGAGTATTTGGGCCCCCGGTCATTGCGGCTGGTGGTCAGGCTCACGTTGGCCGAAAGGGCGGTGGCCAGGGACTTGCCCTCGGTGTAGAACCAGTAGGCTTCGGTGCCGCCCACCTGATTCAGATCGGCGTTCATGGCGGCGCTGTTGTGGTGGATGGCAATGAAGAAGTCCGGCTTCTGGCTGTTGAGCATCTCCATCCGCTCAGCCAGGGTGTAGAATACATCGGTATCCCGGGTCATGGTCACGGTTGCCCCCAGCTGCTCCAGCCGGTATTTGGCCGCCAGTGCGGCGGAAAGGTTCAGCTCGCTCTCCTGGGGGAAATCCTCCACCGGGGAGCCGGGTGCGCCCATGTCATCCCCGCCGTGGCCCGGGTCCAGCAGAACGGTCACGCCCGCCAGCGGAAGGGCCGGGTCACTGCTGCGCGCAGGCTGATGCTTCAGGGCGATGCGGGTGCCGCCCTCCGTAGTGTAATCCACAAAATATCCCCACAGCGGGTCGCTGTCCTGGAAGATGATATGCAGGGCAAAGCCGTTTTCCTCCGGCTCCACAGTCACGCTGGCTCCGTCAAAGCCGATGTCCTGGGGAGCCTGGCCGGAGAAGGAGGCAGAATAAAAATGCAGGGTGAACTCGTTGCCCTCCCAGGTGTGGCTGTAATAGGGGGTGCCGCTGCCCGCGAAGGTCAGGGATTCGATGCCGTTCTCCTCGCCGGCGGAAAGCCCGGTGAAGGTGGCCTGAGCGGTCCCCTCCTCCAAAAGCTCACAGTCCGAGGCCTTTATGTAGTTGCCGTCCGGCAGCTGGTAGGCGTAGGTGCGCTTGGTTCCGCTCACAAAGGAGACGCTGTCCACGACTTCTGCCACGGCGCCCTCGTAGGCGGTCATGGCAATGGCGCTGGTGTTCTGATAATCGGAAAGGGCGCTGGCCAGGGTGGAGGTCACCCGCAGCAGCTGGCCCGGCTGGGCTGCCACCGATCCGTCGGAAACAATCTGGCTGCTGCCGGAGCCGCCGGACCCGGTGCTGGGCGCGGGCTTGGTCAGGGTGATGGAGGCGGTAGCCTCACCCTGCTGGGCGGTGAACACATTGTCGCCCTCGGCCAGGCTTACCTCCAGCCCCCACATGCCGTAGGAGCCGTAGCGCTGTACCTCCTGGCCGTTCACGGTCAGGGGCTGGCTGGGATCGGAGGTGCCCATCAGAAAGATGGTGTCGGTATAGACCTTGCTGGCTGGGTCCGGGGAGACGATGGCCAGAGTCTGGCTGAATTGCTGCTGGGCGATGTCGGGCAGACCGTCGCCGGAAAGATACTGCAGGGTCACAGCTGCGCTTTCCTTTCCGTTCACCAGTCCGGCAAGACTGCCCAGCACCACGCCGGTACCCGGCTGCAGCTGGCACACAGCGGCGGCCAGCGCCGGACTTTCCTGGGCCAGGACAAGCTCCGGCTGGTCCGCGGCAGTGTAGCGGGCATCGACGCCCTCGCCGCTCAGGGTGTATAAGGTCAGGCCATAGCGGTCGGCGGCCTCGGTCATCCAGTCCTTCAGGGAGACTCCCTCCGGCTGGTAGAGAGCCACCAGCATATTGCGTTTGGCGGCCTGCTGCATCAGAATCCGGATGGGGTCAAAGGAGGAGAAGAGCCCGTCGGATTCGCTCACCATGGGCGCGGCTTCGGCGGTCTCCAGCTTTCGGGCCAGCACTCCGCCGCCGGGCACGGACCCGGCTACCAGCACGGTGTTGGCACCCTGAGCGGTGGCCTCGTCCAGCGTGCTGGTCAGAAAGGCCTCCTGCTCTTCGCGGGTATGGCTTTCGTCAAAATATCCGGCCCAGGCATCGTCCAGCAGCACCGCCCGGATCTGCTCCGGGGCCGTCATGTGGGGCATGGACAGGCCGGAAACACCCCGGATCAGCAGAACAATGGCGAAAATCAGCGCCGCCAGCGCGGCGATGGCCAGCAGGATCATCCCCAATGCAAAGGGACGCTTGGTTTTTACGGGCATAGGATGGGTCCCCCTCTCTTGGCTGCCCCGCCTGGCGGGGCTTTGCCCTCATTATAACACGTTTGCAGGGGACTGCACAGGAAAAGCATCTGCCAATTTTTGCGCAGGGGCTTGCGGGGATGTGATATACTGAAAGGGTATAACAACAAGAAGTGTGAGGATGGATTCCATGAGCATGCAAGTACCCAAAAACGGATTTACCCACGGCGGTAAGTTTCACGCCGACGATGTGTTCAGCACCGCGCTGCTGCGCATCCTGCGGCCGGACTTCACCGTGACCCGTGGTTTTTCGGTGCCGGAGAATTTTGACGGCATCGTGTACGACATCGGCAACGGTCCCTTCGACCATCACGCGGCGGACCGGGCTGAGCGCCCCAACGGGATTCCCTATGCGGCCTTCGGTTTGCTGTGGAAGGAGTTCGGCGCCCAGCTGGTGGGGGAAAATCAGGCCCGCCTGCTGGATGAGAATTTTGTGCAGCCGCTGGATCTGAACGACAACACCGGCGAAAGCTGCCTGCTGGCGGATGCCATCGGCGGCTTCAATCCCCTGTGGGACCAGCCCCAGGACCCGGATGCCTGCTTTGCCCGGGCGGTGGATTTTGCCCAGGTGATTCTGGAGAACAACATCGAGGCGGCTAGAGCGGTGAACCGGGCGGATGCACTGGTGCAGAAGGCCTATGAGGAAAGCCGGGACGGCATTGTGATCCTGCCCTGCTATGCTCCCTGGAAGAACGCCCTCTACCGCAGCGATGCGCTGTTTGTGGTGTACCCCAGCCAGCGGGGCGGCTGGTCGGCTCAGTGCGTGAACGACCGGCTCACCAAGCGGCCCAAGAAGCCCTTCCCCATGGGCTGGGCGGGCCAGCCGGAGGAGCATCTGCGCAAGTCCTCAGGCATTGCCAGCCTGCGTTTTTGCCACGCCAGCCGGTTTCTGATCACCGCGGAAACCAAAGAGGATGCCATCGCTGCCTGCTATTTTGTGCTGAGAGGCGGCAAAAAGTAATATTACAAAGCAAAGGGATGAAACAGCCATGGAAGAACGAACTGTAGCGGCTTCCGCTTATGTTTACATGATGCGCTGCGCCAACGGTGCGCTGTACACCGGCTGGACCAACGACCTGCTGCGCCGGTTGCGGACTCATGCGGGCGGCAAGGGTGCGAAATATACCCGAGGTTTTGGCGGCGAAACACTGGCCTATGCGGAGCTGCTGGAGAGCAAAAGCGCCGCGCTGCGCCGGGAGGCGGCGCTGAAAAAGTGCACAAAAGAGGAAAAAGAGGCGCTGGCTGCCGGGTTCGACCCGGCTCGCTTCGTGCTGCTGCGCCCCGCACGCCCGGCAGATGCTGAGGCCGTGCTGGGTATCTACAGCCATTATGTACTGAATTCCACCGCGTCCTTTCTGTATCAGCCGCCCAAGCTGGAGAATTACCGCAAGGAGATGCGTGGTCTGTGCCGGAAGCTGCCCTTCTTTCTGGCGGAGAACGCCCTGGGCCAGCCCCTGGGCTATGCCTGCGCCCATCCCTGGCGCTATGGCACCGGCGCCTATGCCTGGGATACTGAGACTACCATCTATCTGGCCCCCGAGGCCCGGCGGCTGGGTGTGGGCAGCATGCTGTATCATGCGCTGCTGGCAGCGCTGTGCCGCCTGGGCTACTGGAATGCCTATGCGGTGCTGGCGGACCCGAATCCGGCCAGCGAGGCCTTTCATGAGCGGTTCGGCTTTGTGTGTGAGGGGCGGCAGGCCCGCTGCGGTCTGAAAAACGGCTGGCAGGGCGTGAGCTACTGGCTCATGGACCTGGCCCCCGGCCGCACCGGCCCGCCCGAAGCGGAGCCCCGTGCGCCGCTGCCCGGGGAGCTGGCGGCTCTGGCTGCCGGGGCCCGGAGAGGGGCTGACTGGCGGGAAATGGCCGGGCTGGTACAGCCTGAGGAAGATAAGGAGCAATGAATTGGATGGAACGGCAGATCACGCCGGGGCGTTACCGGCATTTTAAAGGCAACTTTTATCAGGTGTTGGGCGTTGCCCGCCACAGTGAAACCGACGAGCGGCTGGTGGTATATCGGCCGCTGTACGGGGAGGGTGGCCTGTGGGTGCGCCCCTATGAAATGTTTGCAGGTCCGGTGGACCGGGAAAAATACCCGGATGCGGACCAGACCTGGCGCTTTGAGCGGGTCGGAGACTGAGCTCTGCCCGAAAGAAAAAAGCGCAAAAGCCAAAATGGCTTTTGCGCTTTTTGTCAAACCGATTCCTTCAGGATGCGACCGTCCGTGCTGATCACGGCCACCTTCACGTCCAGCGGCTTGCCGCTGGCGGCCACTGCCCGCTGCACGGCGTATTCCATTCCACCACAGCAGGGTACCTCCATGCGCACCACGGTCAGGCTGCGCACGTTGTTGGCGGCCAGAATGGCCCCCAGCTTTTCGGAGTAGTCCACCATGTCCAGCTTTGGGCAGCCGATCAGGGTCACCCGGCCGGCCATGAACCGGCTGTGCAGTCCCGCATAGGCATAGGCGGTGCAGTCGGCGGCGATGAGCAGGTCCGCGCCCTCAAAATAGGGGGCGTTCACCGGGGCCAGCTTGATCTGAACCGGCCACTGACGCAGGCAACTGGAGGGCTCCTGGCCGGGCACAGCGGCGGCGGGCTGGGTGTTCAGGACCCGGCTGCGGCTACCGGGGCAGCCGGTGTGAGCAGGTGCGCCCTGTTTGGCCTTGTTGGCCAGCACGGCGGCCTCGTCGTAGGCAGCGGCTTCCCGCTCCTCAAAAGAGATGGCGCCGGTGGGGCAGGCGGGCAGACAGTCACCCAGGCCGTCGCAGTAGTCATCCCGCAGCAGGCGGGCCTTGCCGTTTACCATGCCGATGGCCCCTTCGTGACAGGCAGCAGCGCAGGCACCGCAGCCGTTGCAGGCGGCTTCGTCGATTTTAATGATTCTGCGGATCATAGCAGTGTATCCTCCTTGTATGCCCCGGCGGGGCGGTTTCTCAAACAGCTTCTGGATTCAGTATACCATAGGGATATATGAGGATATGTTTGAAAACCAACAAAACGAAAAAAATAAGATATCCTATTGACTAGATAGGGAATATGGTGTATGATACCCCTATCCTCATTTTACAGAAAGGCGGCGTATGCAATGAAGCAGTTGTGCGTTTGCATGGCGGCCGGGGGCCTGGTGCGATGTTGACCGGGCAGGGTGAAAGCACCCATCCCCGGATGCAGAAAAATACATCACACAACAGATAAAGGAGAATGAACCATGTCCAAGATTTATACCGCGGCAGACCAGCTGATCGGCCGCACTCCCCTGCTCCGCCTCACCCGCCTGGAACAGCAGCTGGGCCTGAATGCTGTGCTGCTGGCAAAGCTGGAATCCTTTAACCCTGCCGGTTCGGTGAAGGACCGGGTGGCCAAGGCCATGCTGGACGATGCCGAGGCCAAGGGGCTGATCGGCCCGGGCGGCACCATCATCGAGCCCACCAGCGGCAACACCGGCATCGGAATTGCATCGGTGGCGGCGGCCCGGGGCTACCGGGTGATCATCGTCATGCCGGACACCATGTCCGTGGAACGGCGGCAGCTGATGATGGCCTACGGGGCCGAGCTGGTGCTCACCCCCGGCGCGAAGGGCATGACCGGCGCCATTGAAAAGGCAAAGGAGCTGGCCAGCCAGACTCCCGGCAGCTTTATTCCCGGCCAGTTTGAGAACCCGGCCAACCCGGACGCGCACTACCGCACCACCGGCCCCGAAATCTGGCAGGATACCGACGGCCAGATCGACCTGTTCGTGGCAGGCGTGGGCACCGGCGGTACCATCACCGGTGTGAGCCGCTATCTGAAGGAGCAGAACCCGGCCATCCATGTGGCCGCGGTGGAGCCTGCGGACTCGCCGGTGCTGTCCGGCGGGAAGGCCGGCCCTCACAAGATTCAGGGCATTGGCGCGGGCTTTGTGCCTGCCGCGCTGAACCAGCAGGCCTACGACGAGGTGCTCACCGTGACCACCGAGCAGGCCTTTGAGGCCAGCCGTGCGCTGGGACGGGCCGAAGGCGTGCTGGCAGGCATTTCCTCCGGCGCGGCGCTGGCGGGTGCCATCCGTCTGGCCCGGCTGCCGGAGAACGCAGGCAAGACCATCGTGACCCTCCTGCCGGACACCGGCGACCGGTATCTGTCCACCGGATTGTTCGCGGCGCAGGAATAAGCATACGAATTTTTCCACAACAAAAAGGGGAGAGCGTTGAAAACGCTCTCCCCTTTTTGGTCCAAATGGCCCGCCACACACAAACGGCCAGGAGGTCTTTTGACGGGCCCTAGGGCAAAAGAGAGAAAATGGGAAGGATAAGCTTACAGCAAGTGTACCGCGACCACCAGACCGGCGAACACGATGGAAACCATGCTGGTGAGCTTGATCAGAATGTTGATGGAGGGGCCGCTGGTGTCCTTGAAGGGATCGCCCACGGTGTCGCCCACCACGGCGGCCTTGTGGCAGTCGCTGCCCTTGCCGCCATGGGCGCCGCTCTCGATGTACTTCTTTGCGTTGTCCCACGCGCCGCCGGAGTTGGCCATCATTACGGCCAGCACAAAGCCGGTAACGGTGGTGCCCGCCAGCAGACCGGCCACGCCTTCCACGCCCAGGATCAGGCCCACCACAACGGGCACGATCACCGCGATCAGGGCGGGGGCCAGCATCAGCTTCTGGGCACTGCGGGTGCACATATCCACGCAGGAGGCATAGTCCGGTTCGGCCTTGCCTTCCATCAGACCCTTGATCTCCTTGAACTGGCGGCGGACCTCCACCACGATGCTCTGGGCTGCCTTGCCCACCGCGTCCATGGTCAGGGCCGCGAACAGGAAGGGCAGCATGCCACCGATGAACAGGCCGATCAGGGTGGTAGGATTGGTGATGGACAGATCCAGCACAATGTCCGGATCGATCTGGTGGACCTTGTCAATGTAAGAGGCGATCAGGGCCAGGGCGGTCAGCGCCGCGGAGCCGATGGCAAAGCCTTTGCCGGTGGCGGCGGTGGTGTTGCCCAGGCTGTCCAGCGCGTCGGTGCGCTGGCGCACCTGTGCGGGCATGTGGGTCATCTCGGCAATGCCGCCTGCGTTGTCCGCAATGGGGCCGTAGGCGTCGGTGGCCAGGGTGATGCCCAGGGTGCTCAGCATGCCCACGGCGGAAACACCCACGCCGTACAGGCCCATGTTGAAGTCCTCCGCACCGCCGCTGCAGAAGTAGCTCAGCAGCACCGAAATGCCCACGATCACAACGGGGGCCACGGTGGAGAGCATGCCCAGCGACAGGCCGCTGATGATAACGGTTGCACTGCCGGTTTCACTGGAGGCCGACAGTTTTCTGGTAGGCGAGTAGCTGTCCGAGGTGTAGTAC
>NZ_JAGHKE010000046.1:0-17698 GCF_017889395.1 Allofournierella sp.
CCAAGACCAGGAAATGCAAGACCAGATGAGCGATCAGCTGAGTTTCAGAGAATACGAAGATCCGTTCAAAAATATAGCGGATCTGGATGATGATTCACCGGAGATCCCGACCGACAGTAGAAGAAAGAAGTAAAAAAGCAACGCCAAATGCGGTTGGCGTTGCTCATTACGCACCTTTAGGTGCTGCTGGAATAATGGCCCTTATAGGGCCGTTCTGCAAACCCCACGTTTAACGTGGGGTTATGATTTGCAATGAAATGACGGAAGGCTCACATCCGGCCCGCGTCCCGCAGGGCTTTGATCTTCAGCAGGGCGGCCACGGTCTTGCCGTCCCGGATCTCGCCGGAGAGCACCATCTCCACAGCCCGGTCAAAGGGAACCTTTTCCGGTGTGAGGAACTCGTCCTCGTCCAGATGCATGCCGCAGGGGGCCAGCCCGGTGGCGGCCCAGCAGTAGATGATCTCGGTGCAGTAGCCCACGGTGGGGTACACCGGGCCCAGATCCACGAAGTGCTCGGCGGTCAGGCCGCATTCCTCGCCCAGCTCCCGCCTGGCGGCCTCAAAGGGGTCCTCGCCCTTTTCCAGCTTTCCGGCGGGCAGCTCCCACAGCTCCTGCCCGAAGGCGTAGCGGAACTGCCGGACCAGATAGATCTCATCGTTTTCGGTCAGAGCGGCGATGCAGGCCCCGCCATGATGATGTACCACCTCGCGGGTGGAGGTGCGGCCGTTCTCCAGCTCCACCTTGTCCACGGTCACGGTGAAGACCCGGCCCTCAAACCGGGTGTCGCTGTTCAGAGTTTTCTCAAAATGTGCCACGATTCAACGCTCCTTTTCCTCGGTTTCTGCGTCGGGCTCCTCCACACGGGTGCAGCGTACCCGCTGGATGCGCCGCTCCCGCACCTCCAGGCAGGTGAAGCTCAGTCCGCCCCACTGGACGGTGGCGGGCTCGCCGTTTTCCGGAATGCGGCCCAGGCGGTCGGCGATCAGGCCGCCCACCGTATCGAACTCTTCCTCGTCGGTGCGCTCGGGGCACTCCATACCGAAGGCCTCGAACACGTCCTCCAGGTCCAGCGCGCCGTCTGCCAGAAAGCCGCCCTCGCAGGGAGTCAGCTCGGCCTCCTCGGTGTCATACTCGTCCTGGATGTCGCCCACGATCTCTTCCAGTATGTCCTCCATGGTCACGAGACCGGCGGTACCGCCGTATTCGTCCACCACGATGGCGATCATGGTGTGCTGTTTTTTAAAGTCCATCATCAGCTCACCGGCGGGGCGGCTTTCCGGCACATACATGGCTTTGCGGGCAAATTCGCTCACCTGCCGTTCCAGCACGCCGGGGTCGTCGAACAGCCGCAGCAGATCCTTCACGTACAGAATGCCGGTCACATTGTCCAGGCTCTTGCGGTATACCGGCAGACGGCTGTTTCCGGTGGAAAGGGCCAGTTCCACCGCCTCCCGGCAGGAGGCGTGCTCATTCACCGCGTTCATATCGGTGCGGTGGGTCATCACATCACCGGCAGTCACGTCGGACAGATCGAAGATGTTGGTGATCATGGTTTTCTGAGCGGTGTCGATCAGGTCCTGTTCGTCCGCGTCGTCCACCAGCTCGAACAGATCCTCCTCGGTCACCGTCTCGTCGTTGCCCAGGCCGGCGGGGGCCAGCAGGCGCGACAGCCAGCCGGGCAGCCGCATCTCTTTTTTGGCCGCGGCCCAGCCGCCCAGAAGGCCGGCGGCCAGCAGCAAAAGCCCCACCGCACAGCACACTGCAAGGGCGGCAAGGCTGGAAAAGCCGGGAAAAACACCCGGGGTATCCATTGTTCAAAACTCCTTTTTTCGGGGCGGCGCGCGAAGGCCGCGGCCCGGTTTTTCCGGTCTGCGCCGGAAGGCGCAGAAACCGGTCAATTACCATATTAAAGCAATCAAAACCCCTTGTCAACGCGCCCCGGCGAGGGCCGGATGAAGCTTTTGTAAAAAAATGAGCGGATCGCCCTGCACCGGGGGCAAAAAATGCAGAAATAAAAACCGAATCTGACCGAAAAAGCTGCCCGAAAACAGTTTACTTTGCCATTTTGATTTGCTAGAATATAGTTAAGTAATAGCGCCCATTCCCCCGATCCCCGGGGCCAGGACGTTAAATACTGAATTGTTATGGAGGAAGAAAAATGCCTAGAGCAAAACAGTCTATGGATGGCAACACCGCTGCCGCTCACGTAGCGTATGCGTTCAGCGAAGTTGCTGCTATCTACCCCATCACCCCGTCTAGCCCCATGGCCGATTACGTGGACCAGTGGTCCGCTGCCGGCCGCAAGAACATCTTCGGTACCCAGGTTAAGGTAATGGAGATGCAGTCTGAGGCCGGCGCCGCCGGTGCCGTACACGGCAGCCTGGCTGCCGGTGCTATGACCACCACCTTCACCGCCTCTCAGGGTCTGCTGCTGATGATCCCCAACATGTACAAGATCGCCGGCGAGCTGCTGCCCAGCGTGTTCCACGTGTCTGCCCGTTGTGTGGCCAGCCACGCTCTGAACATCTTCGGTGACCACAGCGACGTTTACGCCTGCCGTCAGACCGGTTTCGCCATGCTGGCCGAGACCAATCCTCAGGAAGTTATGGACCTGGCCGCTGTAGCCCATCTGGCTGCCATCGAGGGCCGCGTTCCCTTCATCAACTTCTTCGACGGCTTCCGTACCTCCCACGAGATCCAGAAGATCGAGAAGTGGGACTACGCCGATCTGGCTGAGATGGTCAACTGGGACGCTATCAACGAGTTCCGCGCCCACGCTCTGAACCCCGAGCATCCCTCCATGCGCGGTTCTCACGAGAACGGCGACATCTTCTTCCAGCATCGTGAGGCCTGCAACAAGTACTACGACGCTCTGCCCGCTGTGGTTGAGAAGTACATGGCCAAGGTCAACGAGAAGCTGGGCACCGATTACCAGCTGTTCAACTACTACGGTGCTGCCGACGCTGAGCGCGTGATCGTAGCCATGGGCTCCATCTGCGACGTTGCCGAGGAAGTTATCGATTACCTGACCGCCAAGGGCGAGAAGGTCGGCCTGGTAAAGGTTCGCCTGTACCGTCCCTTCGTTGCTGAGAAGCTGCTGGCTGCTATCCCCGCTACCGCGAAGAAGATCGCTGTGCTGGATCGCACCAAGGAGCCCGGCAGCCTGGGCGAGCCCCTGTACCTGGACGTTGTTGCTGCTCTGCGTGAGGCTGGCAACACCGCTACTGTTGTGGGCGGCCGTTACGGTCTGGGTTCCAAGGATACTCCTCCTTCCAGCGTGTTCGCCGTATACGACGAGCTGGCTAAGGACGCTCCCAAGGCCCGCTTCACTCTGGGCATCGTGGACGACGTGACCAACCTGAGCCTGGAAGAGAAGCCCGCTCCCAACACCGCTGCAGAAGGCACCAAGGAGTGCAAGTTCTGGGGTCTGGGTGGCGACGGCACCGTTGGCGCTAACAAGAACAGCACCAAGATCATCGGTGACCACACCGACAAGTACATCCAGGCTTACTTCCAGTACGACTCCAAGAAGACCGGCGGCGTGACCATCAGCCACCTGCGCTTCGGCGACAAGCCCATCAAGAGCCCCTACTACATCAACAAGGCTGACTTCGTGGCCTGCCACAACCCCAGCTACGTTGTGAAGGGCTACAAGATGGTTCAGGACGTAAAGCCCGGCGGCGTATTCATGATCAACTGCCAGTGGAGCGACGAAGAGCTGGCTCACCATATGCCCGCTGAGTCCAAGCGCTACATTGCCAACAACAACATCCAGCTGTACACCATCAACGCCATCGACAAGGCTGTTGAGATCGGTCTGGGCAAGCGCACCAACACCATCCTGCAGTCTGCCTTCTTCGCTCTGGCCGGTGTTCTGCCCCGTGAGGATGCCATCAAGTATATGAAGCAGGCCGCTGAGAAGACCTTCGCCAAGAAGGGCCAGGCCATCGTTGAGATGAACTGGAAGGCCATCGACGCCGGCTTCGACGCTTACCACAAGGTTGAGGTTCCCGCTGACTGGGCCAACGCTGTGGACGAGGCCAACGACGCGGCTCTGTCCGGCAATGCCGACACCGTGAAGATGGTCAAGAACATCATGGAGCCCGTTGCCAAGATGGACGGCGACAGCCTGCCTGTTTCCGCCTTCGTGGATTACGTGGACGGCCAGTTCGTTCAGGGCGCTGCCGCTTACGAGAAGCGCGGTGTTGCCGTGATGGTTCCCGAGTGGAATCCCGACAACTGCATCCAGTGCAACCAGTGTGCTTACGTTTGCCCCCATGCCACCATCCGTCCCTTCGCTCTGACCGACGAGGAGGTTGCTAACGCTCCCGAGGCTCTGAAGAGCAAGAAGATGACCGGCAAGGGCTGCGAGAACTACAAGTTCGCCATGACCGTTTCTCCTCTGGACTGCATGGGCTGCGGCGTTTGTGTAAACGTCTGCCCCGCTCCCACCAAGGCTCTGACCATGGTGCCTCAGGAGAGCCAGGCCGCTCAGCAGGATGTGTTCAACTACTGTGTTGAGAACATCCGCAAGAAGGACGGCATGATGGCTGAGACCACCGTGAAGGGCAGCCAGTTCAACCAGCCCCTGCTGGAGTTCTCCGGCAGCTGCGCCGGCTGTGCTGAGACCGCTTACGGCCGTCTGATCACTCAGCTGTTCGGCGAGCGTATGTACATCTCCAACGCTACCGGTTGCTCCTCCATCTGGGGCGGCCCCGCTGCTACCTCTCCGTACACCACCAACAAGGAGTCCGGCTTCGGTCCCGCTTGGGCTAACAGCCTGTTCGAGGACAACGCCGAGCACGGTCTGGGCATGTACCTGGGCCAGAAGGTGATCCGCGAGTCTCTGGCTGCCAAGCTGCATGAGCTGGCTGAGGTTACCACCAGCGCTGACAAGAAGGCTGCCATCGAAGAGTACTTCGCCACCTACGAGGACGGCAAGGCCAACGCCGAAGCCACCAAGAAGCTGGTTGCTCTGCTGGAGGCTGAGCCCGATTGCCAGTACAGCCAGGCTATCCTGCCCAAGAAGAACTACCTCTCCAAGAAGAGCGTGTGGATCTTCGGCGGCGACGGCTGGGCTTACGACATCGGCTTCGGCGGTCTGGACCACGTGCTGGCTTCCGGTGAGGACGTCAACGTAATGGTCTTCGACACCGAGGTTTACTCCAACACCGGTGGTCAGGCTTCCAAGGCCAGCCAGATCGGTCAGGTTGCTCAGTTCGCAGCCGCCGGTAAGGCCATTGGCAAGAAGAGCCTGAGCGAGATCGCCATGAGCTACGGCTACGTTTACGTTGCTCAGATCGCTATGGGCGCCGACATGAACCAGACCATCAAGGCTCTGACCGAGGCTGAGAGCTACCATGGTCCTTCTCTGGTGATCGGCTACGCTCCCTGCGAGATGCACGGTGTTAAGGGCGGTATGACCAACTGCCAGGCCGAGATGAAGAAGGCCGTGGCTGCTGGCTACTGGAACATGTTCCGCTTCGATCCTCGCAAGAAGGCCGAAGGCAAGAACCCCTTCACCCTGGACTCCAAGCCCGCTACCGCGGATTACAAGGAGTTCATCTCCAACGAGACCCGTTACAGCCGCCTGAAGCTGGCCTTCCCCGAGCGTGCTGAAGAGCTGTTCGACCTGGCCGACAAGAAGGCGAAGGAGCGCTACGCTTACCTGCAGAAGCTGGTTAAGCTGTACTCCACCGAGGAGTAATCCTCCCCGCAAGGGTCACGGCATGATATGCTGAACCTGCGCCCCCGCACTGTGCGCACAGTGCGGGGGCGCTTTTTTGTTTTCCCATCTTTTTACAAAAGAATTTTTGCCTTTTTCTCCGGTTTCGGCTATAATAAAAGTAGGAAAAGATAACGGCTTTTTGAGCAAAGCGTTTGAGCAAAGCGTTGTTGTGAAAAAAGCCGTTTTTGTTTTATCCGGTACCGGGAAATGTGTGAGTGATCTCCGATGCCGGTTCAAAGGAGGAAATCAGTGTGACGGAAAAACGCAAGGAATTCTTGATGGATGTGCTCTTTGAAACGGTGGGCAGTATCCTGTTTGGTGTGGGTGTGTATACCTTTGCGGCAAAGGGCGGCTTCGCGCCCGGCGGACTTTCGGGTCTGGCACTGATTATTAATTTCCTTACCGGGCTGCCCATCGGTACCATGACTCTGGTGCTGAATATCCCCATCATTCTGGGTACCTTCCGCATTTTGGGCCGGCGATTCTTTTTGAAAAGCCTGCGTACCATGATCATCAGCACCATCATCATCGACGGTATTTTGCCCCTCTTCCCTGTTTACGACAGCAACCGTCTACTGGCGGCGGTATTCAGCGGTATTCTGATGGGTGCAGGTCTGGCCATTATCTATATGCGCAACTCCTCCACCGGCGGCGCGGATTTTCTGATTCACGCAGCCAAGCGCAAGGCACCCCATTTCAGCTTTGGTCAGATCAGCATGATCATGGATGCGGTCATCATCTTTCTGGGTGTGCCCGCCTTCGGCGACATCGACTCGGCGCTGTACGGCATGATTTCGGTGTTTGCCCTCACCATCGTGATGGATAAGATCATGTACGGCGCAGGCAGTGGTAAGCTGGCTATGATCATCACCGATTACGGCCGGGAGGTGGCCAAGGAGATCGACCGGGCGGTGGAGCGCGGTGCTACTCTGGTGGATGTGACCGGCAGCTATTCCGGTGCCAAAAAGGATATGGTGCTGTGTGCCTGCTCCAACAACGAGGTGTTCAAGGTGCGCCAGGCGGCTCACCGGGTGGACCCTCGGGCCATGGTGATGATCTGCGAGGCAAACGAGGTCTTCGGCGAGGGCTTCCACGCACTGGAGGAAAAGCACTGAGAGGACACACAAGGCGAGTTTTTATAGATTCAGGCTGCTGTTCCGGCGGGAATGGCAGCCTGTTTTTTGAGCAGAGAAAAATTTGATTTGTATGCGAATTTGCGCGAAAAATCCATTCCATAAGACCGGAAAGCGAATTTTCAGCGAAAAATAAACATAGTTTTCCCCAATCGTTATACGAAGAGTTTTTGGGACAATGTTGAAAAGTATGTTGAAAGTGTTTAAAACCCGGTAAAAAGTCTTAAGTTTTCAACAAAACCGGTGGAAAGTGCCGTTGAGTTCAACGTTTCGTTGAATGGGAGGGGAGTGAATGTTGGAATCTCGGTGGAAAACGTTGAAAACTTTTCAACGGGCGTTCGTACAACAAAAACAAATCATTCGCCCCAAAAGACTTTTCAAATGGATTATTTTCTGGTAAAGTAAACGAAACTGAGCAAAAAGGAGCGTGCTGCGCATGAATTGGCTTTATAAATTGGAGCGGCGCTTTGGCCGTTTCGGGATTCCGAATCTGATGCTGTATGTGGCAGCCGGTCAGGCGATTGTCTGGCTGGTGATCATGTTTGCATATTATCCGTTGTATTTCCTGCTGTCCCTGAATCGGAACGGGCTGTTAGCCGGGCAGGTGTGGCGGCTGGTGAGCTTTGTGTTCCTTCCTCCGCTGACCACCAATCCCATTTATGTGGCGCTGGAGATCTATCTGCTGTATTGGCTGGGATCTGCACTGGAACGGACCTGGGGCAGCTTCAAATTTACGGTATATTTCCTTTTGGGGATAGTCGGTGCCTGGCTGGGCTGTCTGATCACCGGTTCGGCCGGCAATACAGCGCTGTACTATTCCCTGTTCTTTGCCTTTGCCTATCTTTATCCGGAGACTCAGCTTCTGCTCTTCTTTGTGCTGCCAGTCAAGGTGAAATGGCTGGGGTGGATCTCAGCGGCGTTGTATCTGTTCCAGTGGGTCACCGCACCTCTTGGCCAGAAGCTGGCCATGCTGGCGGGCCTTCTGGGCTTCTGGATCTTCTTCGGCAAGGGCGGCATTGGCCGGCTGCGCCAGAAGGTCACTGATTACCGCCGCCGCAAGGCCTGGCAGAACCAGTGGCGGCAATAAAACCGAGAAAAACTGGAGCTGCTTTGTGGCAATTTGAAAAGCGTCGTGCTATAATTAGAAAAACAGGCCCATATTTTATGCGCCGGGCGGAACCACTGCCCAAACAAACCGCGCGGGCCTGCCGAAAGGGGAACTGCTGTTATGAAAATGATCACTGCCATTGTAAATAAAGAGGACTCCAAGAACGTTTGTAACGAGCTCATCAAGGCTGGTTTTTCCGTTACCCGTTTGTCCACCACCGGCGGATTTCTGATGGCGGGCAATATGACCCTGATGATCGGTACCGACGATGAGAAGGTGGATGAGTGCATCGGCCTGATCTCCAAGTGCTGCAAGCAGCGCACCGAGGTCGTTCCCAGCACTGCCAGCTACGGCATCGGCGTGGCCACTGCTTACCCGTTGCAGGTCACCGTGGGCGGTGCCACCGTCTTTGTGACCAACGTGGAGCGCTTCGAGAAGCTGTGATGCTGGATGCGTTTCGGGGCAACCAGGCCCTGAAAGAAAGTTTGCAGGCCGCCCTGCGCGCAGGGCGGCTTTCTCATAGTGTTTTGCTGTGCGGCGAGGCGGGCTGCGGCTCCGGTTTCGCCGCCCGGTGCCTTGTCGCCGATTACCTCTACCCCGAGGGCGGCCCGCAGGCGAATGCGGTGCTGGAAGGCCGGGCCGCCGAATGCATTGAGGTGCGGGGCGAAGGGGCTTCTGGCGAAATCCGTATTGACGCGGTGCGCCAGGTGCGCCGCAAGGTATTCGAGACCGCGCTGTCCGCAAACGGGCGGGCGGTGATTTTTTACGGCGCCCAGAAAATGAACGCCTCCAGTGCGAATGCGCTGCTGAAGGTTCTGGAGGAGCCCCCGGAGGGGGTGCTGTTCGTGCTTACCGCCACCAGTGCGGCGGCGGTGCTGCCTACCATTCGCAGCCGGTGCGCCATCTACCCCATTGCTCCGGTCACCCGGCAGGAATGCGTGGCGTGGCTGCGGGAGAACTGCCCGGACTGCAAGGACCCGGAGCTGCTGGCCGCAGTGTATGACGGCCACATCGGCCGGGCTGCCGCTGCTGCGCGGGAGCCTCAGGCAGCCCAGAGCTTTGAAACTGCCTGCCAGCTGGCCCAGGCGGTGGCAAAGGGCGACCGCTACCGGCTGATGCAGCTTCTGGCCGGATATGAAAAGGATAAGCCTGCCGCCGCCCGGCTGCTGGCGGATCTGGCCAGCGTGGCCGCCGCCGAGCTGGCGGGAGCCGGGCGCTTCGGCATGAGCGCTCATCAGGCAGCACGTACTGCCAGCCAGTGCGGTGAGACGCTGCAGAACATGAACCGTAACTTGAACCAGAAGCTGCTGCTCACCATTCTGGCGGCGCGCATCGCCCGGTGAGCTCTTCCCTACCCTTTTGAACCTTTTGCCCAAACCAAAGCCGCAGGCAAAAGACGTGACACCATCCGCCCGGCGCGGCAGGGCAAAGTGAGAAACAAACTATGAAAAAAGTGATCTCCGTTCGTTTTAAAGCAGGCGGAAAGGCCTACTATTTTGACCCGGCGGATCTGGATGTGAAGATCGGCGACCACGTGATCGTGGAGACTGCCCGCGGCATCGAGTGCGGCGAGGTGGTGGCCGGCCCCAAGGATATCCCGGACAGCCAGGTGGTCCGGGAGCTGAAGACTGTCAAGCGCATGGCCGACGCGGTGGACATCCGCCGCATGGAGAAGAACCGGGCGGACGAAAAGACCGCCTTTGAGATCTGCACCCAGCGCATCGCCGCCCACAAGCTGGAGATGAAGCTGGTGGAGGCTGAGTATAATCTGGATCGCACCAAGATCGTGTTCTACTTCACGGCAGACGGCCGGATCGACTTCCGGGATCTGGTCAAGGACCTGGCGGGCGTGTTCCATACCCGCATCGAGCTGCGCCAGATCGGTGTGCGCGACGAGAGCAAGATGCTGGGCGGTCTGGGTATCTGCGGCCAGCCCTTCTGCTGCAGCCGGTTCTTGAAGGATTTCCAGCCGGTGAGCATCAAGATGGCCAAGGAGCAGGGCTTGAGCCTGAACCCCACCAAGATCAGCGGCAGCTGCGGCCGCCTCATGTGCTGCCTTGCCTACGAGCAGAAGGCCTATGAATACCTGAACAGCATCACCCCCATGAACGGCAGCGTGGTGCGTACCCCGGAATTTGAGGGTATCGTGGTGGAGGCGAACCCGGTGAGCGGTATGCTCAAGGTGCGTCCGCTGAACGAATCGCTGGCGCCCAAGTATTTCCGGCGCAGCGAATGTGTCTACCTGCGGGGCGGAAAACGGGCACCCAAGGCCCCCGATCCGGACCAGGAGTGAGACGGAAATCCAGGCCAACCACTTGAACTTTTGCAAATTTATGCTACAATAAACCCAAGAAAGAGTTCGCTCTTTCAGGGCTGCGCTGCATTCTCTGCACGGATGGGGCGCATTGCGCCTGTGGAAAGAAGTGCAGAGATAAAGGAGAGATGAAACATGGCTTACTCTATCAACGATTCTTGCGTTTCTTGCGGCACCTGTGCCGGCGAGTGCCCTGTCAGCGCTATCAGCGAGGGCGACGGCAAGTACGTGATCGACGCTGACAGCTGCATTTCCTGCGGCACCTGCGCCGGCGCTTGCCCTGTTGGTGCGATCGAAGAGGGCTAATCTGCTCTTTTTGCACTGGCAAAGAACAAAAAGTGGCGTGGCTTTTCGGCCCGCCGCTTTTTTGTTGTGGGCCATGTTTTTTTCAAGGCAGGGGGAAAAGCCGGTTTCGTGTGTCATTCCGGTTATTCTTCCCCTTATTTTATTTTCAGGGAGCGTTTTTCTATGGCACATTCCGCCGAAACTTTGTATAATGGGACCAAGGTCTTCATCAGCGAGAACCACCGCTTCGGTACCGACGCCATGCTGCTGTCCGGCTTTTGCCGGCCCCGGCGGGCGGAGCGTGCGGTGGATCTTTGCAGTGGCTGCGGCATCGTGGCGCTGCGCTGGCATGACCTGGGCCACCGGGGCGAGTGCCTGTCGGTGGAGCTGGATGCCGAGGGTACCGGCCTGCTGGAGCAGGCCGTGGAAGCTCAGCCGGAATGCGCTCACATCCGCCCGCTGAACCGGGACCTGAACGACCTGGCGGCGGACGGCGGCTATCATCTGGTGGCGGCCAATCCTCCCTACTTCACCGGAGGCTATGTGAGCCCGGAGGCCGCGCGGGCCACTGCCCGCCATGAGGGCGGCTGCACACTGGAGCAGGTAGCTGCTGCCGCGGCACGCCTGCTGCGGGACGGCGGGCGTTTTGCAATGTGCAACCGGCCGGAGCATCTGGCCCGCACCTGCTGCATTCTGAGCGCCGCGGGGCTCGAGCCCAAGCGGCTGGTATTTGCCAAGCAGACGCCGAAGGATGCACCCTGGCTGTTTTTGCTGGAAGCACAGAAAAACCGAAAACCCGGCCTTCGTTTTGAGCCGGATATCTATATGGCCGACGAGACCGGCCGCCCCAGCCTGCAGCTGCAGGCCATCTACCGGCAGGGCATGTGAAGCGCTGCCGAGAGCAACCCAAGGAGGAGCCATTTATGGCCGGAACACTGTATATCGTGGCAACGCCCATCGGTAACCTGAACGACATGACACCCCGCGCCGCCGCTACGTTTGGCAGCGTGGATTTTGTTGCCGCTGAGGACACTCGCGTTACGCTGAAGCTGCTCAATCATCTGGGACTGAAAAAGCCGCTGGTGAGCTACTACGAGCACAACACAAAGGAAAAAGGCCAGTATATCCTGGACCGAATCGCGGCCGGTGAAAGCTGCGCCTTGTGCAGCGACGCGGGCATGCCTGCCATTTCGGACCCGGGCGAGGAGATCGTGCGGGACGCGCTGGCTCAGGGCATTCCGGTGGTCCCGGTCCCGGCGGCTTCCGCCTGTGTCACGGCGCTGGCTGTTTCCGGGCAGGATACCAGCCGTTTTGTATTTGAAGGCTTTCTGCCGGTGGCGGCAAAGCCCCGCAAGCAGCGGCTGGAAAGCCTTGCAGGCGAGACACGCACCATGATTTTTTATGAAGCTCCTCATAAATTAAAGGGTACGCTGGAGGATCTGGAAAAAACCTTCGGCGGGCAGCGAAGCATCACCCTGACCCGGGAGCTGACCAAGCTGCATGAGGAGATCCGCAAAACCACACTGGCCGAGGCCTGTGCATACTACCGGGAGAATGCGCCCCGGGGCGAGTATGTGCTGGTGGTGGCAGGCGGCGAGGAGACCGCTGCGCCTCAGGAGCAGATCACGCTGGAGCAGGCTGCCCAGGCTGCCCGCAGGCTGATGGAACAGGGAATGCCGCCCAGCGCGGCGGCAAAACAGGCCGCCCAGGGCACGGCCTTTTCCAAAAGCCAGGTTTATCGCCTGCTGATCAAGGAGGATGCGGAATGAAAGAGATCCTGATTTTATCCGACAGTCACGGTTGTTATCCGCTGGTGCAAAAAGCAGTGGAGGCTCATCCCCATGCCAAAGGCATCATCTTTTTGGGGGATGGTCTGAAGGACATTGAGCGTCTGCAGGCGGAGGGCTGCAGCCTGCCGGTTTACGCGGTGCGGGGAAACTGCGATTTTTCCTCGCTGTACCCGGCGGAAGCCCTGGAGGTGTTTGAACACAATCTGATCTTTTTCTGCCATGGTCATCATTATGGGGTGAAATATACGCTGGATGATTACGCCCGGGCGGTAAAGGACCGGGGCGCAGCCATCGGCCTGTTCGGTCATACCCATCTGCCCACTCTGGAGCAGCGGGATGGCGTGACCCTGTTTAACCCGGGCAGCATCGGCGCACCCCGGTTCGGTGGGCCCAGCTACGGCATTCTGGAGCTGTATGAGAACGGCGAGGCCAATCTCCAGCACAAGGAATTGATTATATGGTAAGTGTTCCTGCTCCCCTGTTTGTTTCCGAGACGGACAGCACCAACAGCTGGTGCCGACGACAGCTGGACCAGCTGCCGGATGGCTTTGCGGTGTATACCACCTGCCAGACCGCAGGGCGGGGCCGCCGCGGCCGGGCCTGGGCCAACGCGCCGGGTCAGGGCCTGTATTATACGATTGTATGCAAACGCCCCATGGCAGACCCTGCGGCGCTTCCGCTGGCGGCAAGTCTGGCAGCGGTACACGCACTGGAGGAACAGCTGGGAGTGCGCTGCCAGGTAAAATGGCCCAATGACCTTGTCTGGCAGGGAAAAAAGCTGGGCGGAATTCTGTGCGAAGCGGCCCAGGGAGCGATTCTTTGCGGCATCGGGATCAATCTGATGCAGGATGAGGCGTATTTTGCCCAAAACGGGCTGGTGCATGGTGTTTCAGCGGCACAGATTCTGGGGCGTATGCCGGGTGCGGACACGCCGGAACGGCTGGCACAGGCGATGAGCGAGATCTTTGCCGAAGGCCTGGAGGATTTTTACCGTCAGGGCTTTGCAGCGGTGCGGGAGGAGTATCTGTCCCGCTGTGCCAATCTGGGCCGCAGGGTGCGGTTTGACGGCGGCGAAGGCCGGGCGGTGGACGTGGACGAAACAGGCCGTCTGGTGGTGGATACCGGAAAAGGAAAACAGGCGGTATTTACCGGAGAGGTAACCGTGCAGGGCATTTACGGCGTCAAATGACGGAAACATAAGAACAGCCTATGGATGGGCAGCAAAAAGAGATGCTGCTCATCCATAGGCTGTTTTGCTTTTGGAATTAAGTTTTATATGGTATTGCCTCCGGTCGGGCAGGCAAAAGGCAGTCAGCGATATTTGCTGAGGAAAACCGGGAGCGCGAGGATAAGCGTATCCGTTCCGGCCGCCGGTCGGGTAGGTAAAAAAATGCCCCTCCGTGCTTGCGGACCACGGAGGGGTGTAAGGGGTATCGCTTTGGTGTGAGGAGGAATCATGTACAGAACCTCGGTTGCGGCTCCGCTGTTCTGTGATTCTTAGTATACCCGTAAGTTGCGGAAGAAGTTTTAAAGCACTATGAACATTTTGTAAATTGCAAAGCGGGAATAATTTGGATAAAAAGAAGCCGGTGCGCGCTGCACACCGGCTGAAATGCTTTGGTATGGAATTACTTGGCGCTGAGCGCAGCGGCCACCGGCTCAACCTCCACCTTTTTGTCCTCTTCAAAATGAACGGACTTCAAATAGGTGGAGAACTGCTCGATGGTGTAGTGCCCGCAGGAGCGAGGCAGTGCCAGCTGGGTCTTTTTGCCGGTGAATACCACAACGGTCTCCACCGGAACATTTTTGATCTTGGCCTCAAACAGAGCCTGCCGTACCGCACGGGCGCTCTGCTCGGCCCGCTTCAGGGGATTGGTGAAGGTCCGGCGCTGGCCGTTCATCTCCTGCACCCATTCCGCGTCGGAAGCCTGGCCGTAAATGGTTCCGCCGTAACCCAGGCACTTCACACCCAGAACGCCGAACCAGCCCACCAGCAACGCATCCAGATCCGCACTGGCCTTGGAATTTTCAATGTGAACCGGTTCCACCACGCGGAATTCATTGGTGGCCGCATACCGGCGCAGCTGCCGCAGCACCGCTTCGGCGTTTGCGTGCTCATCGTCCGGGATAGGACCAGCCTTGGCGGCCTTCTCGGTTTTGCGGGCGGGGCTCAGCAGATACACGGCAACGCCGAAAATCGCAATTACCACCACCACTGCCACGATCTGAATGATCAGTTCAGGGGTCATGATCGAAACACTCCTTTTTCATGGCGCGGTGCACCCGCGCCTGATTTGCATCAGAATATTTCTATTGTAGCAAAGGCACGCCCTAATTGCAACGGCTCCCCTGTTCCCCGGCGGCTGGGAGAGAAATGCCGGAATAAAAAAGCTGCGGGCTGGTTTGCCCGCAGCAATTCTTCACGCCGTGCACCCTTTCGGGTTCGAATCCCCGGAAAGCCTGGTAAAAACAAAAGAACCTGCAAGCTTTTCAACTTGCAGGTTCTGATGGTGCGCTGGAAGGGATTTAGCAGGGCTTTCCCCGTAGGGAAACCCCTGCGGCGCTTGAAGCGTAGCTTCTGCGCGCAGCCCGGCTAAAAACCTGCCACCGGCAGGTTTTCTTCACGCCGTGCACCCTTTCGGGTTCGAATCCCCGGAAAGCTTGGTGAAAAACAAAAGAACCTGCAAGCCTTTCGGCTTACAGGTTCTGATGGTGCGCTGGAAGGGATTCGAACCCCTGACCTTCTGATTCGTAGTCAGACACTCTATCCAACTGAGCTACCAGCGCATCTCGTTTGCAACCGTCTTGTGCGGTGCAAGAAATATATTATCAGATAACCTTCCGATTGTCAACGCTTTTTTTGAAATTTTTTAAATTTTTTTGGAGGCTCTGATTTGCCCCTTTTTTACCCCCTTATCTCACGAAGTTTCCGGCGTATTCCCAAGGTGGTGAGGCTGCGCTGTACGGAATCGGATGACTCCCTTTTTGCGGGGGCTTGCTGCGGCAGATGCCCGCAAAGGAGGTGAAATTCGGGTTTTCACCTTTTTTTCACATTTTTTCGGCTTGCACCGGAAAGAAGTGTTGTCAGTAAGCAAACAGCTCCGATTTTGTGCAGAATGAAAAAATATGTATTTCAAGCGCATACAAATTCTGCGCTTATGCTACTATAATAAAGACAAAAAGATATACAGTGGCTGGGAAAATGGCCTTGTAATGGGAAAAGAAGGCTCGTTTTTCAAAGAAATACAGCGTAAATTTGAAAAAGAGCGTTGACAAATTTAGCGGAATAAAGTAGTATATATTTTGTATCTGTGTACGCGCAGTTCCAAATGCCATCGAACAAACAGCACGGCGTTCTCAGCAAACGCACAGTGAAAAAGCTGTGTGCCGGGGGCGCTTGTTTTTGAGAGACGGTCAGTTCTGCGCGTATTTTGATTCGAGCGTTTACCCGCAGCACGCGGGCAAAGGTTAAAGATGATAAGGAGTGAAAGAGATGGTAAAATACGCCATCAAGCGCATCGCCATGGGTCTTCTGAGCCTGTTCATCGTGGCGACCCTCACCTTTTTCCTCATGCAGGCCGTTCCCGGCGGTCCCTTCATGTCGGAAAAAGCCGTCAGCGCACAGGCTATGGCCGCGCTGGAAGCAAAATACGGCCTGGATCAGCCGGTCCTGGTGCAGTACAAGAACTATCTGGTCAACGCCCTGCATGGTGACTTCGGTCCCAGTCTGCGGCAGCGTGGCCGTGACGTGAGCGACATCATCGCCACCAAGTTCCCGGTTTCCGCCAGCCTGGGCGGCACCGCTGTGGTGGTTGCTCTGGTCGTGGGTATCCCCATGGGCTGTCTGGCTGCCTATCACCGCGGCAAGTGGGCCGATAACCTGATCATTTTCTTTGCCACCTGCGGCATCGCGGTACCCAGCTTCGTTACCAGCTCGGTGCTGATCTATACATTTGGTTCAAAGCTTCAGCTGTTGCCAACCATCGGCCTGGATTCGCCGGCATCTTATATCATGCCGGTGACCGCTCTGGCCTTCTATCCCACCGCTTACATTGCCCGTCTGATGCGTTCCAGCCTGCTGGATGTTATGGGTCAGGATTACATGCGTACCGCCCGTGCCAAGGGTGTGTCCGACTTCAAGACCCTGTTCAAGCATGCCCTGCGTAACGCCATCCTGCCGGTTGTTACCTATGTTGGTCCCATGCTGGCCGGTCTGCTGGTTGGTTCCTTCGTTGTGGAAAAGATCTTCACCATCCCCGGCCTGGGCCGTGAGTTCGTTTCCGCCATCACCAACCGTGACTACATGATGATCATGGGCACCACCATCTTCCTGGCGGCTCTGGTTATCGCCATTAACGTGGTTGTCGATATCCTGTACAAGATCATCGACCCGCGCATCAAGCTGAAGTAAGGAGGATACAGAAAAATGGATATGCAAAAGAATCCTTTGAGCTTTCAGCTGGACCTGAAGCCGGAAGATTTTCTGCCCGCCTCCAAGGATGAGCAGGAAAGCCTGGTGGTCATGCGCGAAAGCGTGAGCTTCTGGAAGGACGGCCTGCGCCGTTTCCGCAAAAACAAGATCGCCATGGTCAGCCTGGTGGTCATCCTTATCATCATGTTCTGCGCCTTTATCGTGCCCATGTTCTACCCCTACAGCTATGAGCAGCAGGTACGCGGCAGCGAGAACCTGGCTCCCATGGAGTATTCCGCCCAGGAGCTGGAGCGCATCGCCGCCGGTGAGAGCGTGTTCCCCCACATTGCAGGTACCGATAAGCTGGGCCGTGACTACGCCATCCGTCTGATGATCGGCGCCCGGATCAGTCTGCTGGTCGGCATCGTGGCCAGCGCCATGATTCTGGTTATCGGCTCCATCTACGGCTCCATCTCCGCCTTCTTCGGCGGCTGGGTGGATATGATCATGATGCGTATCACCGATATCATCTACACCATCCCCGACATTCTGCTGATCATTCTGCTGGGCTTTGCCTTGAAGGCCCCGTTGGAGACTCTGGCCAATGCCCCCGGCTTCGGCTGGCTGCAGACCCTGGGCCCCAACCTGGTCAGCATCTTCATCGTGTTCGCCCTGCTGTACTGGGTCAGCATGGCCCGTATCGTGCGCAGTCAGATCCTGACCCTGAAGGAGGCGGAGTATGTCACCGCCGCCCGGGCTCTGGGCGCCTCCAACGGCCGCATCATCAAAAAGCACCTGCTCACCAACTGCATCGGTACCCTGATCGTTACCACCACTCTGCAGATCCCCTCGTCCATCTTCACCGAGAGCTTCATGAGCTTCCTGGGCATGGGCGTTGCGGTTCCCCTGCCCAGCCTGGGCAGCCTGGC
>NZ_JAGHKE010000047.1:0-18345 GCF_017889395.1 Allofournierella sp.
CTTTGCCGCCAAGTACCAGAAGTGGTGCAGAAAGCACGGCTACCATTTCAGCGAAGATAAGGCGCTGGACATTTATGCCTCCGCCTGTGGACACTTCGGAGTTATGCCGAAAACGGATACAGCAAAACTTTTGGTAGAACAGGCCATTTTCCAACTCCGGGCAACTTCTGCCGCATTAGCTGCTCTCAAGCAGGAGATGCAGTCCCTGGCGGCTTCTCTGCCGGAGTATCCTGTGGTGATGGAGATGTTTGGTGTTGGTCCAACCCTCGGACCTCAACTCATGGCTGAAATCGGCGATGTGCGCCGATTCCACTCCAAGAAGGCTTTGGTCGCCTTTGCGGGCATTGACGCCCCACCTTACCAATCCGGACAAATGGATGTCCGTAGCCGCAGCATCTCCAAGCGTGGTTCCGCTGCTTTACGCCGGACACTATTCCTTGTGATGGGCGTTTATCTGCAAAGCGCCCCTATGGGCGAACCTGTATACCAATTCATGGACAAAAAACGTTCCGAGGGAAAGCCTTACCGGGTCTACATGATGGCGTCTGCTAACAAGTTCCTGCGTATTTATTACGCCTCGGTAACTGCTTATCTAAACACACAGACACAGGCCTAAACCTATACCAAATGCCTCCTTGGCCGGCCGCCCTTTCAATTTTGAATTGTTCAGCGGCCTGATTTCGTATGCCCTTTTTCTCGAATTCAATATTTTGAAATTTCCACTTGACTTTTATTAGCAGGTCTTTTTTCTCGAATTCAATATTTTGAAATTTCCACTTGACTTTTATTAGCAGGTCTTTTGCTTGCTTTTGTGAGATAGTGAAATAAAGTATAGCACAGATTTGCCCAAAAGGCCAGAGCCGGGCGCATTCAAAACCGGGCCGAAATGTGCTATACTTACAAAAGAATTTTTAAAACAATGGGATGAGGAGAGGATCACACCATGCGATACGGGTTTGTCAAAACCGCCTGTGCCACGCCGGACATCCGGGTGGCGGACTGCGCCTACAATGCCGCCCAGACCATCCGGGCGGTGGAGGAGGCCGCCGGGCAGGGAGTGGAGGTGCTGTGCCTGCCGGAGCTGGGCCTCACCGGCTACACCTGTGAGGATCTGTTTTTCCAGCCGGTGCTGCAGCAGGGCGCGCTGGACGCGCTGGACACGGTGCTGAGGGCCACTGCCCACACCTCGGTGGTGTTCGTGGTGGGCCTGCCGCTGGCGGTGCGGGGCAAGCTGTACAACTGCGCCGCCGTCTGCCAGAGCGGGCGGCTGCTGGGCCTTGTGCCCAAGACCCACCTGCCCAGCTACAATGAGTTCTACGAGGGCCGCCGGTTCACCGCCGCCCCCGTCGGGACCTTCACGCTGCAGCTTCTGGGCCAGACTGTGCTGTTCGGCACAAAGCTGCTGTTCTGCCACCCCAAGGCGGATTGCTTTAAAATTGCGGTGGAGATCTGCGAGGATGTGTGGGCGCCGCTGCCCCCCAGCGTGGGCCACGCCATGGCCGGGGCTACATTGATCCTGAATCTGTCCGCCAGCGATGAGGTGGTGGGCAAGGCGGAGTACCGCCGTCAGCTGATCGCGGGTCAGTCCGCCCGGCTGCTGTGCGGCTATCTGTACGCGGATGCGGGCCGGGGCGAATCCACCACCGACCTGGTGTTCGCCGGGCACGACCTGATCTGCGAGAACGGAGCCATTCTGGCCCAGACCGAGCTGTTCGGCAGCGGCATGATCGTCAGCGAGGTGGACCTGGAGAAGCTGGCGGGCGAGCGGCTGAAGAACACCAGCTTTGCGGCGGTGAACGACGAGGGCTACACCACCGTGCAGCTGGCGGACACCTGCGAGAGCTGGCAGCCGGTGCGTCCGGTGGACCCGGCGCCCTTTGTGCCCGCGGGCGAGAGCGAGCGTATGCGCCGCTGCGAGGCTATTCTGGAGATGCAGGCCCAGGGCCTGCGCAAGCGGATGGAGCACACCCACGCCGCCACCGCGGTGATCGGCATTTCCGGCGGTCTGGACAGCACCCTGGCCCTGCTGGTGGTGACCCGGGCCTTCCGGCTGCTGAACAAGCCCCTCAAGGACGTGATCGCGGTGACCATGCCCTGCTTCGGCACCACCCAGCGTACCAAGTCCAACGCGGAGAAGCTGTGTGAGGCACTGGGCGTGAGCCTGCGTCAGGTGAACATTGCGGACACGGTGCGCAGCAACTTTGCGGACATCGGCCACGACGAGTCGGTGCTGGATGTGACTTACGAGAACACCCAGGCCCGGGTGCGCACCCTGGTGCTGATGAACCTGGCCAACCGGATGGGCGGCTTGGTGATCGGCACCGGCGACCTGAGCGAGCTGGCGCTGGGCTGGGCCACCTACAACGGCGACCACATGAGCATGTACGGCGTGAACGGCTCGGTGCCCAAGACGCTGGTGCGGCATATCGTGGCCACCGTGGCCGCCAACAGCGAGCCCGCCCTGCGGGAGGTGCTGCAGGACATTCTGGACACCCCGGTCAGCCCCGAGCTGCTGCCCGCCAAGGAGAACGGCGAGATCGCCCAGCAGACCGAGGCCATCGTGGGCCCCTACGAGCTGCATGACTTCTTCCTCTATTACGCCATCCGCTGGGGCTTTGCGCCCAAAAAGATCTTCTGGCTGGCCCAGCGGGCCTTTGCCGGGGTCTATGAGGATGCGGTGCTGGTGCAGTGGCTGCGTAACTTCTACCGGCGCTTCTTCGCCCAGCAGTTCAAGCGCAGCTGCCTGCCGGACGGCCCCAAGGTGGGCACCGTGACCCTGTCGCCCCGGGGCGACTGGCGGATGCCCAGCGACGCCTGCGCCGCCCTCTGGCTGGCCCAGGTGGAGGAGCTGGAAAATACTTTGTAACCGATTATCGGGAGGGAAAACAAGATGAACGATCAGGAATATATGCTCCATCAGGTAAAAGCGGTGCTGGCCATCGACAGCCCCAGCGGTTTTACCAAAAACGCGGTGGATTATCTGGTGAAGGAATACAAGGCTTTGGGCTATGAGCCCCAGGTCACCCGCAAGGGCGGCGTGCTGGTGCAGCTGAGCGCGGGCGACGGTTCCATGCCCGGCGACGGCATTCTGCAGGAGGCCCATCTGGATACTCTGGGCGGCATGGTGTGCGGCGTGAAGGCCAACGGCCGGCTGCGGCTTACCGCTCTGGGCGGCATGAACCCCAACAACGCCGAGGCCGAGAACGTGCGCATCTACACCCGGGACGGAAAGGTCTACACCGGCGTGTGCCAGCTCACCGATGCCTCGGTGCATGTGAACGGCGACTACTCCAAGACCGAGCGCAGCTGGGACACCATGGAGGTTCTGCTGGACGAGATGGTCTTCTCCGAGGCCGAGGTCCACGCCCTGGGCATCGAAAATGGCGACATCGTCTGCTTTGACCCCCGCACCACCGTCACCGAGAGCGGCTACATCAAGAGCCGTTTTCTGGACGACAAGCTGAGCGTGGCCATCCTGCTGGGCTATGCCCGCGCGTTGAAGGAGAGCGGCAAGACCACCCGGCGGGCGGTGTGGCAGCACATCACCGTATTTGAGGAGGTGGGCCACGGCGGCTCCGCCTCGGTGCCCGAAGGCGTGGGCGAGGCCATCAGCGTGGACATGGGCTGCGTGGGCGAGGGCCTGGCCTGCAAGGAGCATCAGGTGTCCATCTGCGCCAAGGACAGCGGCGGTCCCTACCACTACGATGTGGTGAGCGGTCTGGTGGCAGCGGCCAAGGCCGCCGGTGTGGACTATGCGGTGGACGTGTACCCCCACTACGGCTCGGATGTGGAAGCCACCCTGCGGGCGGGCGCGGATGTGCGCCACGGCCTGATCGGCGCGGGCGTGTACGCCTCCCACGGCTACGAGCGAAGCCACGTGAAGGGCATGATGGCCACCTTCCAGCTGCTGAATGCCTACATCGAGTGATAAAGAAAACCGGATGCAAGAGATTTTTGCATCCGGTTTTTTTATTGTTCGAGATTTTCGCTGGGAAGAGAGGGGGGATTATCAGAATCAGCACCTAATAGAAGCTGGTCATTCCAGGCCCGGAGAATGTGCTTGTCAAAAAGTCTTTGAAGCTGATTTAGTCGATTTGAAACAGCATACAGGCTGTTTTTTATGTCGATTGGAATGAAAGAATCATGAATATGTGAATGAGATACAGCAAAAGAAACGTCAGAGACTGTGCCTGAACCGGAAAGCAAGTTCAGGAGATTTTGAGCAAGTTCCGGATTATTGCTTTGCACAAGTTCAAGAAGGTTGGGATAGGCGTCGATATACCCATAAAAAGGAGAGTAATAGTAGGTGATTTCTCCATCTTCCGGGCTGAGAAAAATATGGCAATAGAAGTCTATGTCGATGATGCATCCATGAATCGTTCCAGTTCCCCCGAATCGTTTTACATAATTCGAAATTTCTTCCTGAGCTTTTCGATAGGGGGAAAGAGCGTTCCAATATGAGCGGATCATATTGGAGAAATTCAGCTGAAAATATCGGATATCTGAGCTTTTGGAAATCTTTTTTAATCTTCCTCCGGCGCAAATACAAGTGCCGGATTTGCTGGTCAAGAAAAAGCCGTAGTATCCTTCTGACTTGATCATATAAAAATGTGAATTGCCTTGTTTTAATTGATATTCGACACGACCGTTTCCGGCAATTGGTTCGCACATATAGTTGTAAAAGGCCAAATAATCGGTGCTGGATATTTCATAACAGCCATCAGGGTAATCAGCGAACGGGTTTCGGTTACGATAAATACTTGTCCGCTTTAAATGAAAATGTGTGCCGTGATAACCGATTTGGTTATCTGCATAGCAATAAAAGTTTTGATTTGGCTCTGCTTGAAAGAGGTTTTTATGAGTGTGTCCGCTGAAATAGATGCAGTTGCTCAGAAAGGCAGGAGTTGCTTGCCAATCGGATATTGGATTATGAGTCAGTACGATAAGAAGTTTGTTTTGCGCTTTTGCGGATGCAAGCGCAGAAAGATAGGTGCTGTGCCATAGATTCGACTGTTCGATTTCTTCCTGACGCGATAATGCATTTTGATATATTCCGTTGATTGCATTGAACTTTGAATTACAACCCGCAAATCCGATTCCGCCAACAATCATGACGCTTTGAAAAATGTGAGAGTAATAGTGAGAATCATCGTCAATGGCAGAATCATTGTCGACAGCAGAGTCCTCGATGAGCAATTGTGGATGATGGGTATAGTCGTTGCAGAATATACCGTTGGTCTTGCCAAACCAAGCAATGTTATTATGCAGAAAACAGATTTCGAGTTTTTGAAACAGGTCTTGATAAGAGCGGATGCAGTCATCTAAATTATTGAAATCCCAAAGTTCATGGTTGCCTAAAATGGCATATACGAAGTGGAAGTGTTTTTTAAATGGAGAATTCCAATAGAGATCATCAGGCAATTGGGATCGGAGCGAGGAAGCTTGTTCTTTCAATGTGCTTAATGTGGAAGAAGCTTGACGTATTTCTGGGGGAACACTGCCATATTGATCCAAGGGTTTTGTGGCGCGTTTTGTCCAACCGTGATGAGAACTCCACTCGCTTACAGACTGTTCGAGTTCGGCTATCTGCGCCCACAGAGAATCAAGCTCTTGCTGTATGGGGATAAATTGTTTCCGTCTTGTTCTATGAAAATCTCGTTCCAGTTTATCCCAGTGAGAAATGAACTTTGTGTAAAACAATTCAGCAAGCTTAAAAGAAGCACAAATGTCCCCGGCAAACAGAACAATAGGGCTGAGGTTGTGGGCGATATCCTCTAGAAATGCTTCCGGAAATAGATTGCGGACAATGGTCTGAAGATATCTTTCGACTTGCTTTTCTGTTGCTCCGGCTGGAAACTTGTTGGCGATTTGATGCTCAAGATGTAAATCGCTTATATAGTATACAGGAGAGCATTCACTCAAGGCTGTTTCATTGAATTCCAACAAAGAAGGTAATGTGGAAATGGGAGATAATGAGGCAAGAGCATTAGTCTCAGAATTTTGAAAGACAGCAGGGGGTGATGGGGCTTTTGCCAACCTTAAACACTCGTCGTATAACATCAAAAATGCCCTCCTTTCCCCAAAGTGTAGCACTTCAACATGATAAAAGAAAGCTTTTAGGGTCAAAATACTTGACAAGTTGTGGAAAATAGAGTAATATGGCAACTAAATTCATATCGCTGTGATAGAGGCGCGGTGTTTAAGAGTAGCGCGCGGCATTCGGGGCAGACCCCCGCCGCACCGAAAGGAAACACCGCCGAAGGAAGCGAACCCGGTCTGGGGTGCGCTTGCCTGGGCTGGCGGAGAAGATCCGCCGGACTGTCACGAAGTTTTTTCGTGAAGCGCTATCCAAGGGAAACCGAAGGGGCGGCCCGGCCGGGGCTGCCTGCAACGTGCCGCGTTCCTTCGCGGTGCGCACAGAGACTTCCGCGGGGCTGCTTTTCGAAAGGAAAGCAGCCCCGTTTTTTTGCGTGGCGGGCAGCGGTAAAGCAAAAGGAGGAAAAACACAATGAAAAAGATCGCAAGCCTTGTGCTGGCGCTGCTGCTGATTACCGCCCTTCCCGGCGGTCTGGCCGTTTCGGCCGAGGGCAGCGTGCTGGACGACAACACCCTGACCGTGGCCATGGAATGTGCCTACGCCCCCTACAACTGGACCCAGCCGGATTCTTCCAACGGCGCGGTGCCCATCAAGGACAGCGCCGATTACGCCAACGGCTACGATGTGATGATGGCCAAGAAGATCGCCGAGGCTCTGGGTATGGAGCTGGAGATCGTGCGGCTGGACTGGGATTCGCTGGTGCCCGCCGTGCAGAGCGGCACCGTGGACTGTGTGATTGCGGGCCAGTCCATCACCAGTGAACGGCTGGAGTCGGTGGATTTCACCGCCCCCTACTTCTACGCCTCCATCGTGGGTCTGACCCGGGTCGACAGCCCCTATGCCCAGGCCCAGGGCCTGAGCGAGCTGGCGGGCGCCACCGCCACCAGTCAGCTGGGCACCATCTGGTACGACGGCTGTCTGCCCCAGATCCCGGACGGCACCATCCTTACCCCCCAGGAATCCGCCCCCGCCATGCTGATGGCGCTGGAGACCGGCCGGGCAAATCTGGTGGTCACCGACATCCCCACCGCCAAGGCGGCCCTGAACGCCTACAGCGACTTCGTGCTGCTGGACTTCAACGACAGCGAGGACAACTTCGTGGTCTCCAGCGAGGATGTGAACATCGGCATCTCGGTGCAGAAGGGCAACACCGAATTGAAGGATGCCATTAACGGCGTGCTGAACACCATGACCGAGGACGACTTTGGCGCCATGATGGATGAGGCCATCGCCATCCAGCCCCTGAGCGACGGCCTGCCCGAGGGCTTCTTTGGCCAGATCGGGTATCTTTTGCAGAACTACGGCACCAGCTACCTGAAGGGCGCGGGCATCACCGTGGTGATCGCGGTGATCTGCACCGCCATCGGCTGTGTGATCGGCCTTGGCTGCGGCATCGTGCAGACCATCCCCCTGGAAAAGCGGGACGGTCTGGGCAAGAAGGTACTGCTGGGCGCGGCCCGCGCTGTGCTGCGGGTGTATGTGGAGGTCTTCCGCGGCACCCCCATGATCCTGCAGGCGGTGCTCATTTTCTACGGCGCGGCCTTCCTGTTCGGCTGGAATCTGGACATGTGGACCGCCGCTCTGGTGATCGTGTCGGTGAACACCGGCGCTTACATGGCGGAGTCGGTGCGCGGCGGCATTCTGTCCATCCCGGTGGGCCAGACCGAGGGTGCCAAGGCCATCGGCCTGACCCATGTGCAGACCATGACCAGCATCATTCTGCCCCAGGCGCTGCGCAACATCATGCCCCAGATCGGCAACAACCTCATTATCAACATCAAGGATACTTCCGTGCTGTTCATCATCGGCGTGGCCGAGCTGTTCAGCATCCACAAGGGCGTGGTGGGCGCCACCTACGCCTACTTCCCCTCGGCAGTGATCGAGATGGCCATCTATCTGGGGATGACCCTGGTCTGCTCGGCCATTCTGCGCTGGGTGGAAAAGCGGATGGACGGCGAATCCAGCTACACGCTGGTGAAGCAGACCGGCGGCCTGAACGCCCCTCCCTATGTGGAGCACGGCAAGCCGCGCACCGGCAACCTGGACCTGTGAGAAAAGGGGGACGAGCAAGATGAATACCACCGAAACCGGCGCCATTGTAGAGGTGCGCCACCTGAATAAATCCTTCGGCCCGCGAGAGATCCTGCGGGACATCAACTTCACCGTGCGCAAGGGCGACGTGACCACCATCATCGGCCCCTCCGGCAGCGGCAAGTCCACACTGCTGCGCTGTTTGAACCTGCTGGAGACTCCCTCCGGCGGCGAGATTCTGTTCCACGGGCAGAACATCGGCGAGAGTGCCAACATCCCCGCCTACCGCACCAAGGTGGGCATGGTGTTCCAGTCCTTCAACCTGTTCTCCAACCTGACCGTGCTGGAGAACTGCATGCTGGGCCAGCGCAAGGCGCTCAAGCGCAGCAAGGCCGAGGCGGAGAAAAAGGCTCTGTTCTACCTGGAAAAGGTGGGCATGGCCGAATATGTGAACGCCAAGCCCAGCCAGCTTTCCGGCGGCCAGCAGCAGCGTGTGGCCATCGCCCGCGCCCTTGCCATGGAGCCGGAGCTGCTGCTCTTCGACGAGCCCACCAGCGCCCTGGACCCGGAGATGGTGGGCGAGGTGCTGAACGTAATGCAGAAGCTGGCCGCCGAGGGCATGACCATGATCGTGGTCACCCACGAGATGGCCTTCGCCCGGGACGTGAGCAACCATGTGGTGTTCATGGCCGACGGCGTGATCTGCGAGGAGGGCGAACCGGCCCAGCTGTTCGAGCAGCCGAAAAGTGAGCGCACCGCCGAGTTCCTGGCCCGCTTCCGGCAGGGCTGAGCCTCAAACAGAAAACAAAACAAGCAAAAAGGCATCGGGAAAATTCCCGATGCCTTTTTGCTTTGTGTTGAAAAGGAAGCAATCAGACCTTCACGATCCAGCCCTTTTCGTCGGGCAGAACGCCCCACTGGATGCCGGTGAGGGTGTCGTACAGGCGCTGGGTCACCTGACCGATGTTGCCGTCGTTCACGGTCACCTCGTCGCCCTCGTAGTACAGCTTGCCCACCGGGCTGACCACCGCGGCGGTGCCGGTGCCGAACACCTCTTCCAGCTTGCCGGCATGGGCGGCGTCCATGACCTCCTGGATGGACAGGCGGCTGTCGCAGTCCACGGTGTAGCCCCAGTCACGCAGCAGCTCGATGCAGCTCATGCGGGTGATGCCGGGCAGCACGGTGCCCACGGTGGGGGCGGTGCGGATGACGCCGTCGATCTTGAAGAAGCAGTTCATGCTGCCCACTTCCTCCACGTACTTGCGCTCCACGCCGTCCAGCCAGAGCACCTGGCTGTAGCCCAGGTCGTGGGCCTTCATCTGGCCCGCCAGGCTGGCCGCGTAGTTGCCGCCGCACTTGATGAAGCCGGTGCCGCCGGGCGTGGCGCGCACATACTCATCCTCCACGTAGATCTTCACCGGGTCCAGGCCCTCGGCGTAGTAGGCGCCGGAGGGAGAGGCGATGATGATGAAGGCATAGGTCTCGCTGGGCTTTACGCCCAGGTGAGGCTCGGTGGCAATGGTGAAGGGGCGCAGATACAGGCTGGTGCCGGGGGCGCTGGGTACCCAGTCACGGTCCACATCCACCAGAGCCTTCACGGCCTGCACGAAGTCCTCCACCGGGATGGTGGGGATGCACAGACGCTCGTGGGTGCTCTGCAGACGCTCGGCGTTCTTCTCCGGGCGGAACAGCTGCACCTGGCCCTCGGCGGTGCGGTAGGCCTTCATGCCCTCAAAGCTCTCCTGGGCATAGTGGAAGACCATGGCGGCAGGGTCCAGCGAGATGGGCTGATAGGGCTCGATGCGGGCGGAATGCCAGCCCTGGCCCTCGGTGTAGTCCATGCGGAACATATGGTCGGTGTAATGGGTGCCGAAGCCCAGATTGTTCTCATCGGGCTTTGCCTTGGGTGTGGTGGTTTTAGTTACTTTAATCTCCAACATGAAACAGGTCCTCCCTTTTGCGGCCGGTGGATATGCGCCGCCGCCTGTGATTGGCTTTTATAATGTGACCATTATAGAACCTGTTTGGCGCTTTCGTCAAGACTTTTTTACTTTAAAAGGGTGATTTAATAGAGTGAATCCGCCGGCTGCCTATATAAATAAGGAAAGCCGCCGGAGTTGGCCGGAATGCCGGGCTGCGGGGTGGTGAAATTTCTCACAAACATAAACTTAACATTGCGCCGGGCCGAAAGGGCGAGGTTTCGTGGTTTTGTAAAATTTCTTTACAAAAAGATTGGGCAGTTTAACAAAAGCCTAACCGAACCATGCGGGCGGATTTTGCAAACCGGGCGGTATAATGATACCAGTTTCGCGGGAAAGCGAAGCGCAAGCGAGACCGAAACTCCGCCCCCACAGGAGCGGGGAGAGCGGAAGAAATTCATTGGAATGAATTGAGACGAAGAGGGAGTAAGAGAAAAATGAAAATGAAGCGTTTTATGGCAATGGCTATTGCATGTGTTATGGCTGCCGGTCTGGTAGCCTGCGGCGGCTCTGAGAGCACCGCCACCACCAGCACCACCGGTTCCACCGCGGGTTCCACCACCGCCGGCACTGCCGAAGAGACCACCGCCGACCTGAGCGGCGCGGTAGCCACCGGCGGCTCCACCAGCGTGGAGAAGGTGATCGGCGCTCTGAGCGAGGCTTTCATGGAAGCCAACCCCGGCGTGGACGTTACTTATGATCCCACCGGCAGCAGCGCCGGCGTGACCGGTGCCGCCGACGGCACCCTGGACATCGGCCTGTCCAGCCGCGCTCTGAAGGAAGAGGAGATCTCCAAGGGCCTGAAGGAGACCACCTTCGCCCTGGACGGCATCGCCATCGTGGTAAACACCGAGAACACCGCCACGGACCTGAGCCTGGAGCAGATCGCGGGGCTCGCTACCGGCGAGATCACCAACTGGAGCGAGGTGGGCGGCCCTGACGCCCCCGTGGTCCTGATCGGCCGTGAGGCTGGTTCCGGTACCCGCGACGGCTTCGAGAGCATCGTTGGCGTGGAAGACAAGTGCGCTTACGAACAGGAGCTGACCAGCACCGGCGCCGTTCTGGCCGGTGTTGCCGCTAACCCCAACGCCTTCGGCTACGTTTCTCTGGCCAGCGTTGACGACACCGTGAAGATGGTCACCGTGGACGGCGTTGCCGCCAGCGAGGAGACCGTCAAGGACGGCAGCTACAAGATCCAGCGCCCCTTCGTGTTCGCCACCAAGGAGGGCGAGGAGCTGAGCGCTCAGGCTCAGGCCTTCTACGACTTCGCTCTGAGCGAGGAAGCCGCTGAGCTGATCGCTGCCGCCGGCGCGGTACCCATGGTTTAACAAGAAGGCTATATGCCTTCGCCTGACACCCTCAAAGGTCGGCATGCCGGCGAAATGAAGTAGGGGCAGCACCGCATGATTCCAGGTGGTGGAGCGCGCCAGAAAATTTTTTGCAAGGTGAACCAAAAAGCGCAGACAATCCTTGGCTGGATTGACGAGCATTTTTGGAAAACCTGGCGGAAAATTTTGGGGTGATGCGCCACCTGAGCCGCAAGGCGTGAATTGTGCGGTGGTGCCCAAGAGTTAGGCAACCCGCCGCCGGAAAATACGTATCCACGCAGATTCCGGCGGCTTTTTTGCGGAAAAACCGCAGTGTGTGTAAAGCGAGTAACGAAGAGGAAAAGCGCTATGAAACTGAAACAGAGCATTGAGCGGATCATGAACGCAGTGTTCTTTATCTGCGGCATGGTCTCCATCGCGGCGGTGGCGCTCATCACCATCTACATGGTGTGGGCCGGCCTGCCCGCCATCATCAAGATCGGCCCGGTGGACTTTCTGCTGGGCACCGAATGGAAATCCACCGCGTCCGAGCCCCAGTTCGGTATCCTGCCCTTCATCCTGACCAGTGTGTGGGGCATGGTGGGCGCGCTGATCATCGGCGTGCCGGTGGGCGTGCTCACCGCCGTGTTCCTGGCAAAGCTGGCACCTCCCAAGCTGGCCGCTCTGGTGCGGCCTGCGGTGGAGCTGCTGGCCGGCATCCCCAGCGTGGTCTACGGCCTGATCGGCATGATCGTACTGGTGCCCGCTGTGATGAAGGCCTTGGAGCTGAAGAGCGGCAGCTGCCTGCTCAGCGCCATTCTGGTGCTGGCCATCATGGTTCTGCCCAACATCATCTCGGTGAGCGAGACCGCCCTGCGGGCCGTTCCGCCCGAGTATGAGGAGGCCAGCCTGGGCCTGGGCGCCACCTGGATCGAGACCGTGTTCAAGGTGAGCGTGCCCGCTGCCCGCAGCGGCATCGTGGCCGGCATCGTGCTGGGCGCGGGCCGTGCCGTGGGCGAGGCCATGGCCGTGATGATGGTGGCCGGCAACGTGGCCAACATGCCCGGCCTGTTCAAGAGCGTGCGTTTCCTGACCACCGCCGTGGCCAGCGAGATGAGCTACGCGGCGGACGGCAGCCTGCAGAAGCAGGCCCTGTTCAGCATCGGCCTGGTTCTGTTCGTGTTCATCATGCTGATCAACTGGCTGCTCAATACCTTTTTGAAACGGGGGGAGAAACAGTGAGCCATTCCGCAAAACGTAAAGCAAAGGCAACCGTGCTGAAGGTGCTGGTTTACGGCAGCGCCTTCCTGACCGTGGCCGTTCTGGTGGCTCTGCTGGGCTACATCTTTGTGCGGGGCATCCCCAACATCAGCTGGCAGCTTCTCTCCACCAAACCCAGTGTCATTAAGGACACCATCGGCATCCTGCCGAACCTGCTCAACACCCTTTACATCATTGTGCTGACCCTGATCATCGCCCTGCCTCTGGGCGTGGGCGCGGCGGTCTACCTGACCGAGTACGCCACCAACAAGACCTTCATCAAGGTGGTGGAGTTCACCACCGAGACTCTGGCCGGTATCCCCAGTATCATCTACGGCCTGGTGGGTATGCTGGTGTTCGTGCAGATGCTGGGCTTCGGCTCCAGCCTTTTGTCCGGCAGCCTGACCCTGGTCATTATGATTCTGCCCACCATCATCCGCACCACCCAGGAGAGCCTGAAGACCGTGCCCGCCGGTTACCGGGAGGGCGCGCTGGGTCTGGGCGCCACCCGGTGGTACATGATCCGCACCATCGTGCTGCCCTCCTCCATCAGCGGCATCATCACCGGCTGCATCCTGGCGGTGGGCCGTATCGTGGGCGAAAGCGCCGCCCTGCTGTTCACCGCGGGCAGCGCCACCATCATCGCCTCCAACATTTTTGATGCCTACACCCGGGGTGGCGGCACCCTGTCCGTCGCGCTGTACATGTACGCCGCCGAGCGCGGCGAGTTCGAGGTGGCCTTCGCCATTGCGGCCATCCTGCTGATCCTGGTATTCCTGATCAACATGGCCACCCGTCTGGTACAGATTAAAATGAAGCAGAAGAAGTAAAGGAGCAGCCAACATGAGCGAAAATGCGATCCTGCAGGCAAAGGACCTGCATCTGTATTACGGCGAGACCGAGGCGCTGAAGGGCATCGACATCGCCATCCCCGAAAAGAAGATCACCGCCCTGATCGGTCCCTCCGGCTGCGGCAAGTCCACCTTCTTAAAGACCCTGAACCGGATGAATGACCTGGTGCCCAATGTGCGCATCACCGGCGAGGCTCTGTTCCACGGCAAGAACATCCTGGACAAGGATGTGGACGTGACCGACCTGCGCCGCCGCATCGGCATGGTGTTCCAGAAGCCCAATCCGTTTCCCATGAGCATCTACGACAACGTGGCCTACGGCCCCCGCCTGCACGGCAACCACAGCAAGAAGGAGCTGGATGAGCTGGTGGAGAAGAGCCTGCGCGGCGCCGCCATCTGGGATGAGGTGAAGGACCGGCTGAAGAAGAGCGCGCTGGGTCTTTCCGGCGGCCAGCAGCAGCGCCTGTGCATCGCCCGCGCGCTGGCGGTGCAGCCGGATGTGCTGCTGATGGATGAGCCCACCAGTGCTCTGGACCCGGGCAGCACCCTGCGCATCGAGGACCTGATGGACGAGCTGAAGAAGGACTACACGGTGGTCATTGTTACCCACAACATGCAGCAGGCCGCCCGTATTTCCGACCAGACCGCATTCTTCCTGCTGGGCTCTCTGATCGAGTACGGCCCCACCAGGGAGCTGTTCGCCAATCCCAAGAACCCCAAGACGGAAGAATACATCACCGGACGGTTCGGCTAAGGGAGGAATCTGATACTATGATGACACGCATCAATTACAACAACGACCTGCAGGCGCTGTACGACGCAGTGAAGCAGATGGGCCTGACCATCGAGACTTCCATTGACCAGACCTGGAAGGCCCTGCAGAAGCTGGACATGAAGACCGCTCAGGCCATCATTGACGGCGACGAAACCATCGACCAGATGGAACGCAACATTGAAAAAGCCTGCCTGGAGCTGGTGCTCACCCAGACCCCGGTGGCCGGTGACTGGCGGCGCATTGCCTCCATCATGCGCATGATCTCGGATCTGGAGCGCATCGCCGACCATTGCAGCGATATCTCCGAGTACATCATCCAGCTGGCGGCCAAGCCCGCCGTGGAGCTGCCCGCTCCCATGGAGAAGATGTTCTGCCTGATGAAGACCATGGTGAAGGACACCGTGAATGCCTTCGTGGAGCTGAGCGAGGAGAAGGCCCGCGCCGTGATCGGGCAGGACGATCTGCAGGACGATTACTTCCTGCAGGTGGGCGAGGAGCTGTGCACCCGGATGCAGCAGCACCCGGAAGAGGTGCGTCAGCGGGTGGATCAGCTGATGATCGCCAAGTACCTGGAGCGCATGAGCGACCATTCCACCAACCTGGCGGAGTGGGTGGTCTACATCGTGAGCGGCCAGCTGGTCGACAACTAAACCTTTTCGTTTTCTTTGCATATACACACAGCACGGAAAAAGCCCCGGCGGATCTCGCCGGGGCTTTTTCCATTGGTTTGAACGCAAAAAAGGCGGCCCGGCAATGCGCCGGACCGCCTTTTGAAAAAATCGGAGTTACTTGCTGCGCTTTTCGAACTGGTCGGCGCCCACGCCGCACAGGGGGCAGGTGTAGCCCTCGGGCAGCTTGGCGCCTTCGTACACGTAACCGCAGACCGAGCACACCCACTCGGTGTTTTCGTCGGTGTCCGCAGCGGGAGCGGCCTGCTTTTCAAAGAACTCGGCACCTACGCCGCAGAGCGGGCAGGTGTAGCCCTCGGGCAGCTCGTCGCCCTCGTAGACATAACCGCAGACGGTGCACACCCACTTGGTGCCGGAGGCGGAAGCGGGCTTGACCTCATCGGCGGGCACTTCCACGCTCTTCTTCTCGAAGAACTCGGGGCCCACGCCGCACAGCGGGCAGGTGAAGCCGGCGGGCAGCTGGTCGCCCTCGTAGATGTAGCCGCAGACGGTGCAGACCCACTGGGTCTTGGTGACCGGCAGCTCGGCCACCGCTTCGGGAGCCACGTAGGTGGGGGCGGTCTTGGGGCTGGAGCCCTTGATGACCTTGTGGTAGTACTCGTAGGTCATGGCGGGGGCGGTCTGGGCGAACACGCCGGTATCGATCACCTTGCCCAGGAACACGGTGTGGGTCTCGGTCTCCATCTTGTCGATCACCTTGCACAGGCCCCAGCCCATGGTGTCCTCCAGAACGGGCAGGCCCTGCTCGTAGTGCCAGGCCACACCGGCGAACTTGTCCACGTCGCGGCTGGAACGGAAGCCGAAGCCGCCGATCAGGCCCGGGTCGCTGGCCTCGCTGAGCACATTCAGCGCGAACATGCCGCTCTCGGAAATGGCCTTGTGGGTCAGGTTGTCGTGGTTGATGCTCACCGCGATGGTGGCGGGCTCGGCGGTAATTTGCATGGCGCTGTTGGCGGTGCAGCCCACCGGAGTTTCGCCGTTCATGCTGGTCACGATGTAAACGCCGTAAGACATGCTGAAAAAGAAACGAACATCCATTTTTATGCTCTCCTTTGCCGCGCGGCAGCGGCCGCGCACCGTTATGGGGGTGTATTTAGGATATATTATCAGTATAGCAAACAGAGGGCAAAAAACAATAGGTTTTGTGTAAAATAAAAAAGAAAGTTTCACCCGCCGCTTTTCTTTGTCTGCCGGGCACCCTTGCATTTGGCCGCCGCCGGGCCTAAAATGAATGAGGCAAGAAAGAAACCGGTGAAAAAAACGGGTGTGAGGAAGTGTGTTAAGTGGAAAAAACGGCAGGCGAAATGCGCGTGCAGTTTACCCGGCGGGATCTGGCCCGGCTGCTGGCTCCGCTGGTGGTGGAGCAGTTTCTGGCGGTAACGGTGGGCATGGCGGACACAATGATGGTGTCCTACGTGGGCGAGGCGGCGATCTCCGGCGTATCGCTGGTGGATATGCTGAACGTGCTCATCATCAATATTTTTGCGGCGCTGGCCACCGGCGGTGCGGTGGTCATCAGCCAGTATCTGGGCGCGCGGGATGTGCCCAGCGCGAAAAACAGCGCGGGCCAGCTGTTTCATCTGGCAGCGCTGGCGGGCGTGGGCTTCATGGTGGTGGCCCTGGCCTTTGCCCGGCCGCTGCTGCGCCTTCTGTTCGGGCAGATCGAGCCGGAGGTGATGGATGCGGCGCTCTTATATCTGCGCATTTCGGCGGCATCCTACCCCTTCATTGCCCTGTACAACGCGGGTGCGGCCCTGTTCCGCAGTATGGGCAACAGCAAGATCAGCATGCAGGTGAGCATCCTGATGAACGTGGTGAACGTGGCGGGCAACGCCATCTGTGTGTTCGGCCTGGGGCTGGGTGTGGCCGGTGTGGCCCTGCCCTCGCTGGTGAGCCGTACCCTTGCCGCCGGGTTGATTCTGTGGCGGGCCTCCAACCCCATGAACCGGGTGCATGTGCGCTCCGCCCAGTGCCTGCGGCTGAAAAAGGGGCTGGCGCTGCGGATTCTGAACATCGGCATCCCCTCCGCCTTCGAGAACAGCCTGTTCCAGCTGGGCCGGGTGCTGGTGGTGAGCATCATCTCGGTGTTCGGCACGGCGCAGATCTCCGCCAACGCGGTGGCCAACAATCTGGACAGCATCGGCTGCATCCCGGGCCAGGCCATCGGCCTGGGACTCATCACGGTGGTGGGCCAGTGCATCGGCGCACAGGATCAGAAGGCCGCCATCGGCTACACCAAAAAGCTGGTGGGCCTGACCTATGTGGTGGACGGCACCCTCAACCTGCTGGTGATTCTGGGCATGCCGCTTCTGCTGGGGCTTTACAACATCTCGGCCGAAACCTACCAGATCGCCTGGATGCTGGTGCTCATCCACTGCGCCTGCGGCATCGTGCTGTGGCCGGTGTCCTTTGTGCTGCCCAATGCCCTGCGCGCCGCCAACGATGTGCGCTTTACCATGGTGGTGAGCATCGCCAGCATGATGATCTGGCGGCTGGGCTTCAGCTACGTGCTGGGCATCGGCTTCGGCATGGGGGCCGTGGGCGTGTGGATCGCCATGGTCATCGACTGGGTCTGCCGCAGCGCCTTCTTTGTGGGGCGGTTTGTCAGCGGCAAATGGAAGACAAAATACCGGGCCTGAACGGTATCATAAAAAAGGAGAAGGTACATGAACGTATTCAATCACAAACGGCCCCTGCGCCGGGACACCTACGACCTGGCCGGGGCGCTGCTGGAATTTCTGGACCAGATGAAGGCTCAGGGGCAGGGCGAAGCCGCTCCCTGCGAGCCGGACCGGTTCGCGCTGCTGCTCACCGGCCCGGCGGCTCTGCGCAAGGTGCCGGGTATCCCCGGGGCCATGGGCGCGGACCGTCTGTTCCTCTGCGGCCGGGACGGCGGCGACGCCGCCGCGGTGCGGGAACACTGCCGCAAGCTCTACGGCGCGGACGACGCAGAGGGCCTTGCGGCCTTTGCCGAAGCGGAATACAACACCCAGAACGACTACACCCAGTTCCGCAGTTTCTGGAAGGGACGCCCCTGCTTTGATGTGAATGCGCTGGACGAGCGGGGGAAATTCCTCTTCACCGCCTGCAAAGACTTTGCAGAGCTGCTGGCTCCCATCGCCGGGCGCAAGGGCTTTTTTGCCTTTGACTGTGCCGAGCGGCTGGGAATGTGGCGCGCGGCATTGGCGGCGGGCATCATCACCGAGGAGGAGTTCTGGCAGAAGGCCCGGCCGCTGGCCTCCGCGGCTTCGGACCGATACGACAGCTTCCTGGAATACGCGGCGGGCTACCTGTGCGGCGCCTGCTACGACATGTTCCGGGGCCAGATGGCCGAGGAGGGCAAGGTGGACAAGGAG
>NZ_JAGHKE010000149.1:0-17775 GCF_017889395.1 Allofournierella sp.
CTGCGGCAGCTACAAGAAGCGCACCCGCGACTGTACGGCGCACTTTATCCGCACCGACCTGTTGACCGCCGGTGTCCTCTCCAATCTCCGGCAAGTGACGGAATATGCCGCCAAGCATGAGAGCCGCTTTGTAAAGCTGCTTATCCAGCAGAATGAAATCGGCGGCAAGAGAAAGACCGCCGCAGCCACCAAGCAGCTTGAACAGGCACAGGAGCGCATTGCCGAAGTGAGCCGCATTATCAAGCGGCTGTATGAGGACAATGTGAACGGCAAAATCAGCGACGAGCGTTTCATGGAACTGTCGGCAGACTATGAGCAGGAGCAGCGGGAACTGAAAGACCGCGCCGCCGCTTTGCAGGCCGAACTGGACAAGTCGCAGGCCGCCACCGTCAACGCGGAAAAGTTTATGGGTATCGTCCGAAAGCACCTTGCCTTTGAGGAACTTACCCCCACCCTCTTGCGGGAAATGATTGAAAAAATCGTCGTGCATGAGTGCAGCTATGACGAGAACGGCACCCGCAGGCAGGACATTGAGATTTATTACAGCTTTGTCGGCAAGATTGACTTGCCCGAAGCCTAACGCCCGACCCTGCTGGGCTGATGGCTCCCCATAACACCCGCGGGAGGTCCCGGTACACGGGGCCTCCCGCAAAGGAGGTGATCCCCGTTGATCTTTGACGCGATACAGGAGTGGTTTCAAGAACTGCTCATTGACGGTATCATTTCAAACCTGACCGGGATGTTTGATACCCTGAACACAAAGGTGGGCGAGATTGCCGGGGAGGTCGGTATGACGCCCGCCGCCTGGAACAGCAGCATCTTCAACATGATTCGCAACCTCTCGGAGACGGTGATCGTCCCCATCGCGGGCATCATCCTCACCTTCGTCATGTGCTACGAGCTGATCCAGCTCATCATCGAGAAGAACAACCTCCACGACTTTGATACCTGGATTTTCTTCAAGTGGATTTTCAAGACCTTCTGCGCGGTGCTGATCGTCACGAACACCTGGAACATCGTCATGGCGGTGTTCGATGTGGCGCAGAATGTGGTCAGCCAGTCGGCGGGGGTCATTATTTCGGATGCAGGTATCGACATCTCCGGCGTGGTGGGCGATCTGGAGACCCAGCTTGCCGACTGGAGCGTGGGTGCCCTGCTGGGGCTGTGGTTCCAGAGCGTGTTTGTGGGGCTGTGTACGCAGATACTTTCCATCTGCATCTTCCTGGTGATCTACGGCAGAATGATTGAGGTGTATTTGGTGACCTCCATCGGTCCCATCCCCTTTGCCACGATGGTCAACCGGGAATGGGGCTCCACGGGGCAGAACTACCTTCGCTCCCTCCTGGCCCTGGGCTTCCAGGCCTTCCTCATTATGATCTGCGTGGGCATCTATGCGGTGCTGGTGGAGGGCATCTCCACATCCGGCGACAACATATCCGCGTCCATCTGGGGGTGCATGGGCTATACGGTCCTGCTGTGCTACACCCTGTTCAAGACTGGCAGCCTTGCAAAATCCCTGTTCGGCGCCCACTAAAGGAGGTGTGAAACATTGGCTTATGTAACGATTCCGAAGGACCTGAGCCGGATACAGAGCAAGGTCCTGTTCGGGCTGACCAAACGACAAGTGATCTGTTTCGGAGCGGCGGCGCTGGTAGGCGTGCCGCTTTTCTTTTTGGCAAAGGCGAGCCTGGGGACCACCACGGCGGCACTGTGCATGATCCTGGTGATGCTGCCCTTTTTCCTGTTCGCCATGTACGAGAAGAACGGGCAGCCGCTTGAAGTGTTCCTGGGCCATCTGATCCAGAACAAATTTATCCGGCCGAAGGTACGCATCTACCAGACCAACAATCTCTATTCCGCCCTGGTGCGGCAATCCCAACTGGAACAGGAGGTGAAGCGGATTGCGAAAAAAGGCAGAAAGACCGGCAAAGCGTAAGCTCACCCGTAACCAGCGCAAGCAGATCGAGGCAGTGATCCGGCAGGCCAAGGGCGACGGGAAAACCCATACGGTGCAGGACAGCATCCCGTTTCAGAATATGTTTCCCGACGGCCTGTGCAGGCTGGAGGGCGGGACCTTTTCCAAGACCATTGCCTTTGAGGATGTGAATTACCGCCTGGCGGGGCCGGAAGATCAGCGAAGCATCTTTGAAAGCCTTTGCGACTTCTACAACGGCTACGATCCCTCCATCGGCGTCCAGGTCACTTTGGACAGCCGCAGCGGAGGCAGCGCCGCCGATGAAATGTTTGGTATCCGCAGACAGGGCAACGACCTGGACCCCATCCGGGACGAGGCGGTGGACATCCTGCGGATGCAGTATAAGCGGGGCAACAACGGCTATGTGAAAACCAAGTATGTGACTCTGACCATCGAGGCGGAGAACCTTCCGGCGGCCAGAGCCCGGTTTTCCCGCATTGAGACCGACACCCTCAACCGCTTTAAGGTCATGGGGGCGGCGGCTCATGTACTGGACGGAAAGGAACGGCTGGAGCTGCTTTACAACATCCTCCACCCGGAGGGCGGGCAGTTCGCCTTTGAATGGGACTGGCTCCCGGCCAGCGGCCTTTCGGTGAAGGACTTCATTTCTCCATCCTCCTTCCACTTCGGAGACACCCGTACCTTCCGCATCGGCAGGCGGTACGGGGCGGTGTCCTTCCTGCAAATCCTGGCGCCGGAGATGCATGACCGTATCCTCACCGACTTCATGGAGGCGGACGGAAATATCATGGTGACCATGCACATCCGGGGCATCAACCAGAACGAGGCCATCAAAATGGTCAAGCGTAAGATCACCGACCTGGACGCCATGAAGATACAGGAGCAGAAACGGGCGGTGCGCAGCGGCTACGATATGGACATACTCCCCAGCGACTTGTCTACTTATGGAGGTGCGGCGAAGGACCTGCTCACCGACCTGCAATCCCGCAACGAGAGAATGTTCAACATGACCTTCTTGGTGCTGCACACGGCGGAGACCCGGCAAAAGCTGGAGATCGCCGTATCCCAGGCGGCCAGCGTCGCCCAGACCTACAACTGCCTTCTGACCCGGCTGGACTTCCAGCAGGAGGATGGGCTGATGTCCTCGTTGCCCCTGGGCCTCAACCGCATCAAGATCGAACGGAGCCTGACCACTTCGGCCCTGGCGGTGTTCGTCCCCTTTGTCACCCAGGAGGTATTCATGGGCGGCGACGCCATGTACTACGGCCTCAACGCCCTCTCCAACAACATGATCCTGCTGGACCGCAAGCAATCTCGTTGTCCCAACGGCCTTGTGTTCGGCACCCCCGGCAGCGGCAAATCCATGAGCTGCAAGCGGGAGATCACCTTTATCATGCTGATGACCCAGGATAATGTCATCATCTGCGACCCGGAGGACGAGTATTCGCCCCTGGTGAAGCGGCTGGGCGGTCAGGTGATCCGGCTATCCCCATCCAGCACCGACTATGTGAATCCCCTTGACATCAACCTCAACTACTCCGAGGAAGAAAACCCGCTGGCGCTGAAATCCGATTTTGTGCTGTCCTTCTGCGAGCTCATCATGGGCAGCAAGACGGGACTGGAGGCTATTGAGAAAACCGTCATTGACCGGGCGGTGCAGATGATCTACCAGCCCTACTTTGCCGACCCTCGGCCGGGGAATATGCCGATTCTGGGCGACCTGATGAACGCCCTGCTGTCCCAGCACATCCCGGAGGCTGACCGGGTGGCCCAGGCATTGGACCTCTATGTGAACGGTTCGCTGAACTTCTTCAACCACCGCACCACCGTGGACATTTCCAACCGCTTGGTCTGCTTCGACATCAAGGGCCTGGGCAAGAACCTGAAAAAGCCGGGGATGCTCATTGTCCAGGATGCGGTGTGGAATACCGTCACCATCAACCGTGCCATTGGCCGGTCTACCTGGTATTTCGTGGACGAGTTCCATCTTCTGCTGAAGGAGGAACAGACCGCGGCATACAGCGCCGAGATTTGGAAACGCTTCCGAAAGTGGGGTGGCATCCCCACCGGGGCGACCCAGAACCCCAAAGACCTGCTTTCCTCCCCGGAGATCGAAAACATTCTGGAAAACAGCGACTTCATCTATATGCTCAACCAGGCGGCGGGCGACCGGAAAATACTGGCGGAGCGACTGAACATTTCGTCGGAGCAGCTTGCCTATGTTACTAACTCCGAGCCGGGCCATGGGCTGCTGTTCTTCAACAATGTCATCTTGCCCTTTGCGGATGACTTTCCAAAGGATACCGAGCTCTACAAACTGCTTACCACCAAACCCAGCGAGGTTGAGAATATCGGACATCAATAATTTATGATGACATCATCACTTTCATATGATAAACTAAAGTAAAACAAATGCACAACGCAAGGAGGTTTATAGAATGGCCAAGTATAGAGTGATGATGCATTATTCGGATGGAACCAGCGAGATGGAAGATGAGATTTTTGAAACTGAAGAAGCCGCAGCAGACCATGGGTCTTATATGTGCGCTTGTACCGAGCAAGGCGCAGAGGATCTCTATGGATCAAATCCGGGCGACTATCCCCTTGAAGATGCCGTCAGCGCTGATTATGAAGTAATCGAGGTTGACGATTAACCATTCGCTTTTTAATACCACAGAAAACCCGCCTCAACCGAGGCGGGTTTTCTTATGCCCAAAATTCAGAAAGGAGCATGAAATGGAACAGGAAAAGCTGTATGTCATTGAGGAAAAGACGTACGAGGCACACATTGACGAGGAAGTGCATCTCTATGGGCTGCTCCATCAGCTTGCCTTCCTTGCCGGGAAGATCAAGGACCGCCGGGACATGGAGAACCTGATCGACACCGCCCGGCGGTACGGCGAGATTGCCGACCAGATGTTTGACCGCTGGAGCATCCCCGGCCGCTACCTGGTGTTTGGCGACAAGGCCGACCTTGCCCGGCTGAAGGCCCTGGAGCTGTGCGAACTGGACGCCTTCTATGTGGACTGCGAGGACGACGAGGACCAGCCCCATGCCTGACCGCCTCACCCATGTCAGTCTCTTTTCCGGTATCGGCGGGCTGGATCTGGCGGCAGAGGCAGCGGGCTTCGAAACGGTCTGTCAATGCGAGTGGGCGGATTATCCCTATTCCATCCTGCAAAAGCATTGGCCAGATGTGCCGAAGTTTCGGGACATCACCACATTCACGAAGGAGGCGTTTTTTGAGAAAACAGGACTTGAAACCATCACCATCCTCTCCGGCGGATTCCCGTGCCAGCCCTTCTCCACCGCCGGAAAGCGGCGGGGCTTTGCGGATGAACGCTACCTGTGGCCGGAGATGTGCCGCGTTATTGCCGAACTGCGGCCCCGTTGGGTGCTTGGGGAAAATGTTGCTGGCTTCATCAACATGGGGCTCGACAAAACGATTTTTGACCTGGCAAAAGCGGGATACGCTGTTCTCCCATTCGTATTTCCGGCTTGCGGCGTCGGCGCATGGCATGAGCGCCAGCGAACTTTTATCGTCGCGGCTGATGTTTCCCACACCCCTTGCCTCCGACAAATCCACGGGGCGGGACGCTGCCAACCTGGATGTGTTCCTGTCGGACAACGGGATATTCCGCAAGCGGAACAAGGATGGGTCAATCTGGAGCCTGTCCCTGTCGGCGGCGGTGTTCTACCTGACCCCGGCGGCGTCGGAGGGTTACCGTTCCACCTTGAAACCGGCGGCCTTCCGGGACAAATCCCCGTCCTCCAACCTGTCGGCCCAGGTGATCCGGCAGGAGCAGCCCCTTTCCGAGAAAGCGGCGCTGAACCCGGACTGGGTGGAATGGCTCATGGGATTCCCCCCGAAATGGACGGACGCATCCTATGGCGTGCCGAGCCCGAAGGAGTCCCCCGCATGACCGAGGATACCGACAACCGGGCGCTGCGGCTGAAAACCCTGGGGAACGCGGTCTGCCCGCCTCAGGCTTATCCCATTTTCCAGTACATCGCCATGATCGAAACCGGGGCCTGTGTCAACATCTGCCCCTATGGAACAGGAGGTGACGCACCTTGAAAGAATGGAAAGCCCCCGAAAAGGAGGCGCAGAAGATGACCCGTGACGGGGCGGTGTCCGTCAATCTGGTCACGGGCGAGACGACCTATCCCTCTGACCAGACGCCGGAGCAGGACTATTCCGCATCCGGCGACACGGCGGGCACCGCCGGAAAAGCGGTAGACCGTGTTGAACTGCACCGAGAACAGGCAGCAGCCAAAAAGAAGCGTCGGAAACAGCGCAGGACCTATCGGGAGGGCGAGGCGGCAGCGGGCCGTCCATCCTCCCGATTGCAGTTTTCCGAGGCTGACCGGGCGGCGCCGGAGCTGCAAGGGGCCATCCGCAAGTCGGACAAGGCGGCGGACCGGCTGGATGCGGCAAAGGCTGCTGTTCCGTCCAAACCGCCATCCCCCCAGCATACCAATCCGCTGTCCCGCCCCATCCAGGAGGCAGGCGCAGCGATCCACGGCAAGGTCCGGGAGGTGGAGCAGGAAAATTCCGGCGTCCAGTCGGGCCACCTGGGAGAACGCGGCATTGAGAAGGCTGTGGGCTACGGAAACCGCCGTGTCCAGAACTGGCGGGCGGAACGCAAGCTGAAACCCTGGCGGGACGCAGCAAAGGCGGAGCAGGCGGCGGTCAAGGCCAATGCGGATTTCTACTATCGGAAAGCCGTGGCGGAGAACCCCCAGCTTGCGTCCAATCCCATCTCCCGCCTGTGGCAGAAACGGAAGCTGCAAAAGCAATATGCGGCGGCATACCGGGCGGCGGGCAAGACCGCCCAAGCTGGGAAAACAGCGGAGGCCACGGCAAAGGCGGCCAAGAAAACCGCCCAGGAGTCCAAGCGCACCGTCCTTTTCCTGAAACGGCATTGGAAGGGCGCTCTGATCGTGGGCGGCATCGGCCTTCTGCTGGTGATGCTGCTGGGCTCCCTGCAATCCTGTTCCTCCATGTTCGGCGGCGGGGTGTCCAATATCATGGCGTCCTCCTATCTGTCCGAGGATGCCGATATGCTGGCGGCGGAAGAAGCCTACTGCGCCAAAGAGGATGAATTGCGGGAGTATCTGGACACCTATGAGGCCACCCACGACTATGACGAGTATCACTTCGACCTGGACGAGATCGAGCATGACCCCTATGTGCTGATCTCCATTCTGTCGGCTCTCCATGATGGGGTGTTCACCATCGACCAGGTACAGGGAGACCTTCAAACCCTCTTTGACAAGCAATACATCCTCACCGAAACTGTGACCACGGAGACCCGGTATCGGACGGAAACAAGGACGGACAGCGAGGGCAACGAGTATGAGGTGGAAGTTCCGTACACCTGGTATATCTGTACCGTGACATTGGAGAACTTCGACCTCTCCCATGTGCCGGTCTACATCATGGGTGAGGAACAGCTTTCCTTGTATGCCACCTATATGTCCACCCTGGGCAACCGCCCCGATCTGTTCCCGTCCTCCGGGTATGTGAACAAGTATATCGAGAACCCGCCCACCGCCTGGGAGATTCCCGCTGAATACCTGACGGACGAGCGGTTCAACACCCTCATTACCGAGGCGGAAAAATACCTGGGCTATCCCTATGTATGGGGCGGCAGCAGTCCCAGCACCTCTTTTGATTGCAGCGGCTTCGTCAGCTATGTGCTGACCAACAGCGGCCTGTGCAATACCGGGCGGCTGGGCGCTCAGGGGCTCTACAACATTTCCACCCCGGTATCCGACCCCCAGCCCGGTGATCTGGTGTTCTTCGTGGGCACCTACGACACCAGCGGCGTATCTCATGTAGGCATCTATGTGGGCGACGGGATGATGCTGCATTGCGGCGACCCCATCCAGTATTCCAACCTGAACACGAGCTACTGGCAGTCCCATTTTTACGCATACGGCAGGCCGCCGTACAACTGATGGAGGTGATAAAGCATCAATATGGTTTCCTATGGGGGCGGCGCCAACAGCACCGCCCTTTTGATTGGGCTGCACCAGCACCGCATCCCGGTGGACCTGATCCTCTTTGCGGATACGGGGGCAGAGCATCCCCACACCTACGCCTATCTGGAGGTGATGGACCGCTGGCTGAAGGACCACGGGATGCCTCCCATTACCAGAGTGTATAAGACCACCCGTGACGGGAAACGGCTGACGCTGGAGGATGAATGTCTGCAAAGTTGCAGCCTTCCGTCCATCGCCTACGGCTTCAAGCGGTGTTCCCTGAAACACAAGATCGGGCCGCAGGAAAAGTTCTGCAACCATTACCCGCCGTGTCAAAAGGCGTGGGCGGCGGGCAAGCGGGTGGTCAAGTTTATCGGCTATGACGCAGGCGAGGGCTACCGCAGCGACAAGGTGCTGCTGGGGGACCTGGCCGACCGAAAATACAGCAAGTGGTATCCCCTGATGGAATGGGGATGGACGCGGGACGATTGCATCCGGCAGATCGAGGCGGCAGGGCTGCCCCAGCCGGGAAAATCGTCCTGTTTTTTCTGCCCCAGCATGAAACCCGACGAGATAACCGCCCTGCGGGAGCAGCATCCCGATTTGTTCCGCCGCGCCCTGGCGTTGGAGGACAATGCCCGGCAAACCCTGAAAACGGTCAAGGGCCTGGGGCGGAACTATTCCTGGAGAGAACGATTTGGAAAGGAGTTTTGCACACATGGCAACGGTTGAGAAGATTCGCAAAGACATCGAAAAGACGAAGGAGAAGATCTCCGCCCAGCAGAAGCGCCTTCGGGAGCTGGAGGCGCAGCTCACCGAGGAAGAAAACCTGGAGATCGTCCGCATGGTCAAGGCGGTGCGCATGGACAACAAGGAACTGACCGCCTTCCTGAAGGCCTACGCCAGCGGCCTTATCACCCTACCCGACGGGATGATGGAGGCGGAGGCGGCGCCGGACCCTGACGACGAGGATATGGAAGGAATGGAGGACGGCGAAGATGAAGCGTAACAGAGTTTTTCGCCTTCTGGCGTCCCTGACGGTGGTGGTCCTGTGCATGACCGCCTTTTCCGTCACCGCCTTTGCGGGCGGCGGGGATGGAGACTATTACACCGGGGAGCCCGCCGAGGCGACGCCGGAACCCACCGAGGAACCCGCCACCGGGGGCATGGAACCGGAGGGCCAGCCCCTTACCCCGGAGGGCAACGCCACGCTGGTGGACGATTATTACGGCGACAAGCAGCTTATCACCGTGACCACGAAAGCGGGCAACTATTTTTACATCCTGATCGACCGGGCCAACGAGGACAAGGAGACCGCCGTTCACTTCTTGAACCAGGTGGATGAAGCCGACTTGATGGCGCTGATGGAAGATGGACAGACGGAGGAAAAGCCCGCGGCTTGTACCTGCACCGAGAAATGCCAGGCTGGTGCGGTGAATACCGCCTGTCCGGTCTGTTCGGTGAATATGAGCGAGTGTGCCGGGAAAGCGCCGGAGGTGGAGCCAGAGCCCGAACCGGAGCCGGAGAAGGAGTCCGGCAGCAGTAGCGGCGCCCTGGTGCTGATCCTGCTGCTGGCGGCCCTGGGCGGCGGCGGAGCCTTCGCCTACATCAAGTTCATCAAGCCCAAGCAGGGCGCAAAGGTCAGCGCCGACCCGGACGATTATGAGTTCGAGGACGAGGAATACGAAAACGAGGACGTTCCTGAACAGGAAGAACAGGAGGACAAGAATTGAGCAAATTGGTGATCTGTGAAAAACCGAGTGTAGCAAAGAGTATCGCATCGGCCCTGGGTGTCACATCCAGGGCCGATGGCTATTTTGAAGGCGGCGGCTGGCTCATTTCCTGGTGCATCGGGCATCTGGTGGGACTGGCGGACGCGGCCGCCTACGATGACCGCTATAAGAAGTGGAGGTATGAGGACCTTCCCATCCTGCCCGCCCCCTTCCGCTATGTGGTGTCCGAGGAAAAGGCTGCCCAGTTCCACATTCTCCGTTCCCTGATGGAGCGCCCCGATGTGACGGAGCTGGTCAACGCCTGCGACGCGGGGCGTGAGGGCGAGCTGATCTTCCGGCTGGTCTATGAGGCCGCCGGATGTTCCAAGCCTTTCTCTCGCCTCTGGATTTCTTCGATGGAGGACGCGGCGATCCGGGAGGGCTTTGCCGGCCTGCGCCCCGGCAAGGACTATGACTCGCTGTATCAATCGGCACTTTGCCGCCAAAAGGCGGACTGGCTTGTTGGTATCAATGCCTCACGGCTCTTTTCGGTGTTGTATCATCGAACGTTAAATATTGGGCGGGTGCAGACGCCCACCCTAGCGATGCTGGCCGACCGGGACAGCAAGATCGTCCTGTTCCGCAAGGAGAAATACCATCATGTGCGGCTGGCGCTGGAGGGAGTCGAGGCGGTTTCTGAAAAAATCCCGGCTATGGAGGATGCCCAGACCATCCGGGGCGCCTGTGACGGGCAGCGGGCCGTGTGTGTATCCCTGGCGCGGGAGAAAAAGACGGAGAAGCCGCCCAAGCTGTATGACCTGACCACCTTGCAGCGGGAGGCCAACCGGGTGTTCGGCTACACGGCCAAGCAAACCCTGGACTACGCCCAATCGCTCTATGAAAAGAAGCTGCTGACCTATCCCCGCACGGACAGCCGGTATCTGACGGGCGACATGGCGGAGACCGCCTCCGTAGTCCTGCATCTGGCAGCACGGGTGACGCCCTTTGACGCCTGCCCGGAGTTTTTCCCCGATGTTCTGGCGCTGGTGAACGACAAGGAGGTATCTGACCACCACGCCCTGATTCCCACCCTGGAGCTGGAAAAGGCGGATGTTCCTGCGCTGCCTGTGGGCGAGCGCAATATCCTTCTGCTGGTCTGCTGCAAGCTGCTGTGTGCAGTGGCGGAGCCTTTCGTGTACGAGGCGGTAACGGCCACCTTTGATTGCGGAGGACATACCTTCACGGCAAAAGGAAAGCAGGTGCTTTCCCAGGGCTGGCGGGCCATCCAGGAGGTGTTCCGTTCCTCCCTGAAGGAGAAGCCGGAGGATGAAGATGCCGAGCATGACCTTCCGGCCTTGGCCGAGGGGCAGGTCTTTGAGCCGGTCACCGCCTCTGTCACCGAGCACTTCACTTCGCCCCCCAAGCCCTACACGGAGGACACCCTTCTGTCGGCCATGGAGAATGCGGGCAAGGAAGATATGCCGGACGAGGCAGAACGCAAGGGCCTGGGCACCCCGGCGACCAGGGCGGCCATCATTGAAAAGCTGGTGTCCGGCGGATTCGTGGAGCGCAAGGGCAAAAACCTGATTCCCACAAAAGCGGGTGTCAACCTGGTCACGGTGCTGCCGGAGCTGCTGACCTCTCCCAAGCTCACAGCGGATTGGGAGCAGCGGTTGAACGAGGTGGCCAAGGGTCAGGCGTCGCCGGAGGACTTCATGGACGGGATCGAGGCAATGGCGGCGGAGCTGGTGCGGAAATACTCCCACATTTCCGAGGATGGGCAAAAGCTGTTCCAGCCGGAGAAAGAGACGGTGGGCCTCTGCCCCCGCTGCGGCAAGCCGGTCTATGAAGGCAAGAAGAATTTCGCCTGTTCGGACCGGGCCTGCCAGTTTGTCATGTGGAAGAATGACCGTTTCTGGACCAGCCGCCGCAAGGAAATGACCCGGAAGATGGCGGCCGACCTTCTGAAAAAAGGCCGCACTTCCGTCAAGGGGATGTGGTCGGAGAAGAAAGGTTCCACCTATGACGCCGTGGTGATCCTGGACGATACCGGCGGCAAGTATGTCAATTTCAAGTTGGAGTTTCCCAAACGAAAGGATGGTGTGCATGGCAAAAAGTAAAACCGAGGTCAACTTCATGGAGCATTTGAAGCCGCTGCTCCCCGCAGGCGGTGACGCAAGCGAACTGGAGGCGGCGGTCCAGGCGCTTGCCGGACTTTCCCCGGAGGACCGTGACCTCCTGGCCGCTGTCCAGGAGTCTCCCTTCCGACTGACCACCCTGGAGCAGTTCCGGGAGTTTCCCGCGAATACCGAGTATTTCATTCTGGAGCCCAACATCAGCAAGGTGGAGGATGTGGGCTGGCGCTATCTGGCGCAGCATTTGGACGTCCTTCTGCCCCCGGAGCTGCTGGACGCCATTGATCCCGTTCCTTTCGGCAACCATGCCATGCGGGAGGAACAGGGGTGCTTCACCAGTAAAGGGTATCTCACCCTTTCCGGCGACGAGTGGGAGCATGAGCGTCCCAGGGAGAGGCAGACGGAGAAAAAGCCCTCCATCAAGGAGCGGCTGGAGCAGAGCTGGAAGGAATGTGCCAACCAGAGCAAGGCGCAGCCCCATCGGGAAAAGTCTGCGCCGGAACTGTAAGGAGGTGTCGTTATGCCCCATTATGACTATGACAAAGATTATCCCTTTGCCGCTTTCATCACCAACCTGGGCAAATATAACGAGGGCGCCCTTGTGGGCGAATGGGTGAAGTTCCCCACTACGGCGGAGGAACTGAAAAAGGTCTTTGAGCGCATCGGGATCGGTGCGAAAGACGACTTTGGGCAGACCTATGAGGAATGGTTCATCACGGACTACGACTGCTATGTGGACGGCCTCTATGACCTGCTGGGCGAGTATGCCAACTTGGACGAGCTGAACTATCTGGCCTCCAAGCTGGATGACATGAGCCAGGACGAATATGAGCGGTTCCAGGCGGCTATGGAGATCGGCGACCACACGGGCAGCATCCAGGAGCTTATCAACCTGACGGAGAACCTGGACTGCTACGATGTTTACCCCGACATCCACGACCACGACGATCTGGGCCGGTATTACATCGAGGAACTGGACGCCATGCAGGTGCCGGAGCATCTGCGCAACTACATCGACTATGAGGCCTACGGGCGGGACATCGCCCTGGAGGAAAGCGGCCAGTTTACCGACCTGGGCTATGTGCGGGATACCGGGGACAGCTTCCATGAGTATTACGATGGTGAGCGCGGCAGCATCCCGGAGGAATACCGGGTGATGACCTTCCAGGACGACATTCCCGAAGAAGAAATTTCGGAATGGGCCATGGACCTTGCCTACGATATGGACGAGTTTTTCCGGCAGCACGACCCGCAGTATGCCGCCGAGCACCCGGAGGAACACGCAGCGAAGGAAGAAATCTACGAAAATCTGATGGCTGGGCGCATCTCCGCCCTGGACGAGAAGCTGGCCGCCCTGGGGCAGACCCAGGAGGACTATCTGCCTTCGGAGATCGAGAAATTCAAGGACGCCACCGGCTATGAGGAATTTCTGGATGTAGACCCCCAGGCGATCCGGGAGGCCATCGAAAACCCGGATCAGTCCCATGTGGACGAGATGCTGTCCTTTGCGGAACAGGCAAACCGGGAGTATGAGGCGGAGTTGTACGGGCAGCAAGCGGCGCCCACCCCGGATGACCGGGAGACCGGCGAGACGGTGCGAACCCCCAGGGGCACCTTCCATGTGACGGATATGAGCCGGGAACAGATGGAGGCGGCCGGATACGGTTTCCACCACGAGTCCGAGGACGGAAAGTATCTCATCATGGCCAACGGCAGCCACGCCTTTGCCATCCCCAACGGAGACGCCCCCGAACATACCGCGCCGGAGAAGCTGACCGTTCTGGTGGTGGAACCCATGAAGGAGCCCTATGTGAAGGAAATCGCCCCCGGCCTCCATGCGCTGCAAGCGGAGGTGGGCGGCGACATTGCCGCCTCCTATCCCTTTGACGATCCGGTGGGGCTGGCGCTGAACGATGAAGGTAAGCTCATCGGTCTGGATCTGAACCGTTCCCTCCGGGACGAGCATGGTGAGATTTACGACATTGTGGCAGGCACCTTCCTGGTGGTGGGCCTGGGGCCGGAGAGCTTCGCATCCCTGCCCCCGGACATGATCCAGAAGTACACCGAGCAATTCAAGCGGCCGGAGCTGTTCGCCAGCATCAACGGGCAGATCGTATCTGTCCCCGTGGAGCCGGAAAACCCGCTGCGCACGGCGGAAATGACCCTGGAGGATGACTACGGCATGATCGACGGGATCATCAACAACGGCCGCCGGGGTGAGGAATTGGAGAAAGCCCAGGCCGAGGCGCGCAGGACCACGCCGGAGAAAAAGCCTTCCATCCGGGAGCGGCTGGAGGACGCGAAACGGGAGTGCGCGGAACGGAAAGGCCCGGACAAGCCTGCCCCGCAGAAGAAACCCCCGGAGCATGACTTATGAGCCGGAGCAAGAAATGGCGTCTGGAATGGGCGTTCTTCCTGGGTGAGAACGGCAGACGCCAGTATAACAAGCTCTGCAAGGGCTGTGTCCATCCCTGCAAGCAGAGTTTCCGGGCAGTGGTGCTGGCCTGTCCGCATTATCTTTCCCGCCGTTCCAAAAAGTGCAGGAATTAGAGTTTAAAATTGGTGATAAAACCACTTGTATCGGCTTTTCCGTGTAGGGGCAGTATGATTTCCCATGTGGGGCGGCAGGGCGTTTCTGCATAGAGAAACCGACAAATTTTTAACCTTTAGGCAAAATGGGAGCGCCACCATCGGATTCGTGATCCGGTGGTGGCGCTCCTTTTATATTATGGAGATTTAGGAATAAACAAGCTTTGAAAAAAAATACAACTCTGTTATAATGAAAATGGTAAGTTATATCCAGCACAACTTTTTCTTTAAATTGATTGAATGTATCCAAAAGGGGGATTTAACATGAAAAGTTCAATTTCCCCTCAAATTGGAGAAAGGTTCTTCCTATATCATCGTGAAGTTGTAGTCACTCAAACATATGTGGTGTTCCAGTTGGTTAAGATTAAGTATTTAGGGGAATCTAACGAATTCTATATAGATTATCACGCATTGACTTCCAAGCCTAGTTATGTAAATTCGATTGAGATAAATAAGCTACGAGGTGAATTATATTATGAGTAGCATAATGCCATTTATTGAAGGCTATATGAATGGGGATGCCTGGGAAGATCTCTGCGTGAGGTGCTATCGTCTAAAATACCAAACACAAAACTATACTGCCATTCCAGCAGTACATGGCGGAGACGCAGGAATTGAAGGCTTTACATGTAATGGAATCGTTCATCAATGTTATTGCCCTGAACGTGAGTATGATGATAAAGAACTCTACGAACATCAAAGAAACAAGTTAACCGCTGACATTGAAAAGTTAATGAATAATAGGGATCGATTAAAAAAGCTAGGTGTGCCCCCTATTGTTGAATGGCATTTTAATATACCTGAGTATAGGGATTCGCGCATCCTTGCTCATGCGCAAATAAAACAGGAAGAAGTATTGGCGGCAAAAAAGAAGTCTCCTAGTTTGTTTGACCATATTTCTGATAATTTCAAAATTTATGTGAAGGTTGCTGAGGATTTTACACCAGAGATTAGCAGAATTATTCGTACAAATCTTACTGATATGAAGCTTAATCTGGCAATTCAGCATCAGGATACAACTGATTGGTCGAAATGTGATTCGCAAAAAGTTGCAAACATCCGTCGGAAGGTCGGAGCCGTGATGAGAGTCAGCGATGACAATCCCGATTTAAATGAAGTAGTTGGTATTTACATCGGCTTCTATATTTCTGGAATGGAAATAATGAATAACTTACAACTTCATTTTCCTGAAATATATGAAGATTTATATCAGCTCGAACAGAGTTACAAAAGAGAAGTTTCGTTAAAAACTCGAATGCATACAAATCGGCAATTAAACCAAAATCTTTTTAATGATATTTTAAATGAATTTCAATCAAAACTAGAAAAAGACTTTTCGCCAATGCTTACGCAAGCGTCAATAGTAGAGCTTAAACAAGATCTTGTCGCGAGCTGGTTGGCTGATTGTTCTATGGAGTTTAGGAGCGAATGACGGATGATGGGTGAATTTCCAGTACAAGCCGATATTGTTTTTAATGCGAAGCCCGATGCGATTCCCTACAATTATCGAATAAGTTATAAAGTTTCTCAGCTGTGTCTTATTATGTACATATGCGGGTGGGGAAATTCTTGTTCTTTAATTAAAATCCATATGATATCTTTTGCTTTATTGTCAAGAGAGAACATGGATAATCTGATTAATTTTTCCGAAAGAAAAAATGAGTCAGTAATTGTAAAATTTGATCCAGCAGTAAACAGAGCACTTACATATGCAATAGCTTATGGTTTTATTATTCAGCAGAAAACCGGCAATTATAAATTAACTGAACAGGGTAAGGGCTTGGCGCAACGAATCAAATTAGCTGGAGACCTAATGGTAACTGAAATTAGTGAACTTACGGATTTGTCCAAAAAACTCACTGAGTCAAGAATTAAAGAGTTAATAGATATTTGGAGGAATACGCATGCTACGGATTAATAGGTTGCGTGTCGAAATTAATACAGTTAATGGCGTGTACGGGATTGATGAATCATTTAATGAAGGCCTAAACTTTGTCGCAAGCAAAGAAAACACTTGTGGAAAAAGTTCAATACTTGCTGCAATCTACTATTGCCTCGGCCTTGAACAAATACTAGGTGGCGTTGCAGGCATTGGTGGTAAGGTAATGACCTCCGCTTTTAAAAATGTGATAGATGATGACGGGACCTCTTGGAATGTTACAGAGTCTGGAGCTTATCTCGAGATTAGCAATGGAACCGAAGTAATTACAATTTATAGAAATATTAAAGCAGAAAACAAAGATAATCGGCTTGTTACTGTATATTTTGGAAAATATGACACAATTGAAAATCCTCAAATTGAGTCTGAGGACTTTTATGTGAATATACAGCATTCAGCTACAAGCAAGCGTGGGTTTCATTCTTTCCTAGAAGAATTTTTACATTTAAACCTTCCCTTAGTGCACACATCAGATGGTAGTGAGCGAAAATTATATTTGCAAATTATATTTTCAGCTATGTTTATTGAGCAAAAACATGGCTGGTCCGATATTTTATCAGGAATGCCTATATTCGGTATTAGAGAATCCAAAAAAAGAGTTGTAGAATACATTTTGGGCCTTGATACTTTGAAAAATGAAAAAGAAAAAGAACTCCTTAACGACGAAAAGGCAGCCATTGAAAATGAATGGAAACACCTTGTTCAAGATATCCAGAAGAAGGCATATACTGAGTCTTGCGATGTCGTCCATGTTCCGCCTTTCCCTTGTGTGCTTTCGGAAAAGGAACTTGAGCGTATGGGTGTTTTAGCAAGTGAAGGTACCACCATAGGCGAAAGAAGCAGGCAACTGGAAGCTCAGTATAATTCATTGCGCCAATTAAATCCACGAGTAACAGATAATTTTGAATCACTTAACAAGGAATTGTCTGAAACCGAATCCGCAATACTCTCTTTCGAAGAAATTGTGAAACAATTAATATACAAGCTATCTGTTATAGATGAAGCAATCCACCGTTTAACTTCAGACATTCAACTTGTTTCTGATGATATAAGAAATAATGAGGATGCAGCTAGATTACAAAAATTTGGATCAGAAGCTAGCAATGGGCAGATTAGTACAAGTATTTGCCCAACTTGTAAGCAACCAATACAGGATAATCTTTTAGAAGCAAACCCGTGTAGCGGTTTTATGAATATTGAAGAAAACATTCGGCATCTTAAAGCTCAAAAAAGTATGTTGGAGTTTTCACTCAATAGCCGTAAAAATTCTCGGGATGCTCTACAGCGCGAAATAAGGGATTACGAAAGCAGGTTACTAACACTCCGCCGATTGGCGCAGACCATTCCCTCAGATTTATTTACATCAACAGCTACCGATGCATCCGAAGCAATAATACTTAAAAAGATAGAAATATCAAAGCAAATAGAACGATTGGGAAATTTGCAAGACGCTTTTATCTCTTTTCGAGATGATCT
>NZ_JAGHKE010000048.1:0-17146 GCF_017889395.1 Allofournierella sp.
TACGTCTGGTAGTTCAAAATTCGTCACCATCCTGTGTTGGAGCATAGTGGGCGTAAAATGGCTCTGTGTTTTTCTGTGTTTCAGGAACAGCCGGAAAAGTGTGTGAATCATCTAACATGAAAACAGTCTAACACATCTTGAAACGGACCGCAAGACGTTATATGCTGTATGTGTCGGAAGAATATATGATGAAATCATCGAACATTTCCCGAGGGCAAAAACAACCGGAAAAGAGGGATGCCAGAAGCCAAAGTCCGCCACCAACCCATAACCCAAGGAGGTGCCATCTGAATCATGAACTCGTTCCCGCAGAGGAAAACCTGAACCGCATCGACAGCTTTCTGATGATCCCGTCCAGTCTCCTGTCGGAAGAACCTTACCGGGAACTTCCCGGCGAAAGCAAGCTGTTGTACGGCCATTTGTTGGGGTTGTTACGGTTGTCGGCCCAGGATACCACCGGGCGCTGGAAAGCCGACGGCAGGCCCTGTGTGAGCCTTTCACGGGCCAGTGTCGGACGGCTGCTGCACTGCCAACGGGAAAAAACCGCCGGATTGTTTGCAGCTCTGGAACGCTGCGGTTTGCTGGAGCCGGTGCCGGGACAGCCAAACGGAAAGGCCCGGCGGTATTATCTCAATCTGCCCCGGCCCAAGGAACCCAACGAGCTGTAACTACCCGTCGGAGAATCCGGCACGACCTGTAGGAAAAACGGACAGGCAGTTGACGGATTTGCCGACACCGACCCGTCGGAAAAACCGACACGATAAAGATAGAATGATATATCTAACTAAAAGAGAGATAGAGAAAGAATTCCACACCCCGCGTTTTGCAAAAGGTGGACAAAAGCTGTGGTGCCTGGCTTTCAGAGGCAACCGCAGACATGGCAACCGCTACGACGGCAGATCAACCGGAAAGATGGCACAGCAGTTTTGGTTGGCAGCCGTATCCCAAGCTCTCCCGCCGCAGCGGGCCCACTGGCACTTTGCCGGCAGCGCCGGAAAGTGTCATAGTGGGTCAGATGCTTTGCAAAGCATCTGCGTACCCCATCCGCAGCAGAACCGTACCCAAGAAAGGAGTCGCCTATCAGCAAAATCCATCGGACCGTGGTGCGCAATGAGCGCTACCGTAAAAATGCCATTTCGGTGCGGGAACGGCACAACGAACGCAAGAACGAAGTGTACTCCAACCCGGATGTGCTGCTGGAATACAGCCACAACAATGTGATCTTCAAGGCTTGCGAGGCAGCTACTTACGCCCAGCAATTTGACCGGATGGTGGAAGAGGGGGTCGTTTCCACCCGTGGACTGAAACCGGATGCCTACGTCTTTGACGAGTTGGTGTTTGATGTGAACACCGACTATTTTGAGACCCACGGCGGATATGAGTACGCCAAGCGGTTCTATGCCGAAGTGTACGAGCTGGCCAAGGAGATCGCGGGCGGGGAACAGTACATCATCTCGGCAGTCATGCACGCCGACGAGCGCAACCGGGAAGCCAGTGGCCGGCTGGGACGGGATGTGTTCCACTATCACCTCCACGTTGTCTACCTGCCGGTGGTGGAGAAGCAGATCCGCTGGTCCAAGCGGTGCAAGGACCCGGCATTGCGGGGCACCGTGCGGGAAACGATCATGCAGGTGAGTCACAGCAAAAAGTGGCCGATGGTCCCCATGATCGACGAACAAGGACAGCCTGTTCTGAAAAAGAACGGTAAGCCCCGGCTGGTGAGCTCTTACAGCCTGCTGCAGACCCAATTCTTTGAGCACATGCGGCAGGCGGGATTCACCGACTTTGAGCGCGGTGTACAGGGCAGCGATACCGAACACCTGGAGGTGCTGGAGTATAAGGTCCAGAAGGACCGCCAGACAGTGGCAGAACTGTCAGATCAGACGAAACAGCTGCAGGGCCAACGAAAGGAGCTTATCTCCCAGGTAAAGAACATTTCCGGGTCGATCCGCGATGTGGCGGACATCGAGCAGCGGGCCAAAACCAAAGGTGTGCTGGAAAAACGGGTGGAGCTGCCGCTGCAGGACTTCCAGACCTTATGTGAGATGGCAGAAGCCAGCGGCAAGCTGCAAGCGGAAAACCGCAGTCTGCGGATGCAAGTGCAGCACAGTACAGCGAGGGAACAGGGGCTGCGTCAGCGCCTTCACCGCTGCGAGGAACAGCTGGATGCGGTGCTGACCGAGACCCGGCCCTACCGGGAAGCTATGCTGGTGGCACCGGAGCAGGTGCAGGCGTTTGTGCTGGGCATCTGCCGCCGCCAACAGGAAGAAAAGCGGCTGAACCGTCAGCAGCGCCGCCAGCGAGCCAAGGGCCAGGACCGATGACAGAACACATCATAAGGCAGCAGGGGGCAGCCCTGCAGAAAGGAGCCGCTACGGAAGATCGGCAGGAGCAGAAAGCAGCACAGGCAGCGGCGTCCGCCATGAATCGGGAGGACGGAGTGCCCCAGCAGGAGCTGGAACGGTTTGCCCGGTTCCTGCTGCCCAAGATCCAGGCATTTTACCAGTCGGAAGAGGGACAACGGCTGTTTGAGGAGTGGATAAACAGGAGAAACACAGAAGAAAAAACGTGAAAGTGCAAGGGATCATAAAAATTCTCTGAAAGTGCGTATAGCCTAATCATTTTGGGGAGATTCCTCGTTATCATAAGTGAAGCATATTTTTTACAAGGACAGGGGGGATGCGTATGCGGGACGCGCAGTTGATACGTCGCATTCAGGCCGGAGACCGCACGGCGGCGGATACCTTGATTGAGCGATATTATACGGCAATTCTGCGATATTGTGCCCACCATACCCCTTGTACACAGACGGCGGAGGATCTGACCCAGGAAGTCTTTTTGCACCTGTTTCGCACCATAGGAAGCTACCGGGAGCAAGGGCAGTTCCGTGCCTATCTGTATCGCATCGCCTATTGTCTGTGTGTGGATGCCGCCAGACAAAGAAAAACGGAACCCTTGCCGGAGGACATGGCAGATACATCAGCGCCTTTCCAAGCTGTCGAAACCCGTGATATGGCCAAGCGGCTGTTGGCGAGTCTGCCCCCGGAACAGCGAGAAGCCGTGTTGCTCTGGTATGGGGAGGGGCTGAAATACCGCGAGATTGCAGCTGTGACGGGTCAGCCGCTGCGCACCGTGCAGAGCCGTGTACGGAAAGCACTGAAATCTTTAAGGGAGGGAAAACTGTGAATTCTTCTGAGTTGCATCGCCTGCTGTGCCAGGGACCGTCTCCCTCTCGCATGGCGGAAACCAAACAAAAGTGTGCCGCGCTCTTACAAGAGAATCCGGTGCGGCAGCGTACCGGATTCTGGACCTTCCTCTCACAGGTATGGCGCTTTACCGGGGTGCCCATGTGGGCGGCGCAGGGGACGGCTTCTGTGCTGTTTTTCCTGGCGGCGGCCGGACAAAAAGACCTTGTGTCCTGGCTGCCGCTGCTGGGGCCGCTTCTGGTGGCGGTGTGTCTGCCGGTCCTGTTTGCCGGTCAGCGATACGACATGGACGAGCTGGAAGCGTCCACCTGTGTGTCCCGTGCGGAACTGGCACTTGCCAAGCTGATTCTGGCCGCGGCCGCAGACCTTGTGATTCTGACATCGGCACTGGTGTTGGGAAGGTCACAGACGGGAAAAGCCTTACTGCCGTTGTTTTTTTATCTGCTGGTTCCTTTCTTGTTCTGTGCGCTGACGGCTTTGACCGTACTTCGAAGCTGTCCGCGGAGCAATGGGACGGTTTGCATAGTGGTGTGTTCCGTCACGGCGGCGGGACTGTTGCTGGTTCATCTTGCGGCGCCCCAATTGTATGAAACGTCTGCGTTGAGCGGATGGATTCTCGCATTCCTAGTATTCGGCGGATTTTTTGTCAGAGAACTGATTTCTCTGTTCCAACAACGAAAGGAGGGCATCATCGGTGGAATTGCAGCTTGAAAATCTTTCAAAGGAGTTCGGAGGAAACACGGCGGTGGCAGGGGTCACTGCTGTGTTGGAACCCGGCATTTATGGCTTGCTGGGAGCCAACGGAGCGGGAAAAACAACCCTTTTGCGGATGATCTGCGGCGTCTTGAAGCCCACTGCCGGACAGGTACGTCTGGATGGAATTCCCATCGACGCACTGGGGGCGTCATACCGGGACAAATTGGGCTATCTGCCCCAGGATTTTGTCGGATATCCGCAGTACAGCGCCCGCGACTTCCTTCTGTATATGGCGGTGCTGAAAGGGATGACCCGCTCCCAGGCTATGCCCAAGATTCAGGAACTGCTGCATATGCTCCGTCTGCAGGAGGCTGGCAATAAAAAGATCCGGACCTTTTCCGGCGGGATGCGCCGTCGGTTGGGCATCGCCCAGGCATTGCTCAATGACCCGGATATTCTGATCCTGGATGAGCCCACCGCAGGCTTAGACCCCAAGGAGCGGGTCCACTTCCGCAACATTCTGGAAGGGTATGCGCAGAAAAAAATTGTGCTGCTTTCCACCCACATTGTTTCTGACTTGGAAGCGATTGCACACAAGGTGTTCCTGATGAAAGACGGACGCTTTCAAACCCAAGGGACGGTTTCGGAACTGCTGCAGCAGGCAAACGGGAGCGTGTGGGAGCTGACTGTGCCGTCCCGGGAGGCTGAGACCTGGCAGGCACGAATGACAGTGATTAATCTGCGCTATGACGGGAACAGCGTGACGCTGCGAATTCTGGCGGATGCAAAGCCTGCCCCGGCAGCAAGCCCCTGTATCCCCACGTTGGAAGATCTGTATCTGTTGTATTTTCCGGAGGAGGAAGGAGGCGACAATCCATGAGCCTGTTCTGGCAGGAACATAAGAAACTGTGGCGTTCCGGGCTGACCAGACTGGCAGTCTTTGGGATGCTGCTGCTGACGCTGGGGCTGCAGATGTGGGCCATGCAGTGTATCAATTTTGGTACCATGAGAGCGGATGGAAGCCACCAGATAGATGGCTATTCGAACATTCGCAAGAGTCAGCAATATGCCGCCCAGTGGCAAACGCTCACCGATGAGAATGTACAGGATATGGTGCGTACCTATCAACAAATCCTGGCGGAGAACCCGGAGTTCGACGGTGCTTTGGCGGATTTCAGCTTTCTACAGGGAACATTGGTATCGTTTCTGTGGCCGGAGGTGGAGGATCAAAACCAGCCGTATCCATCCCTCACAATCTACTATGTGGACCCGGCCCGCTTGACAGGTCTGTATGATCGTCGGGAGGAAAAACTAGAATATTACCTGGAAAACCAGTTTTCAGACCCGGAGGATCGGCAGTTCTTTCTGGATATGGACAGCCAGGTGGACAAGCCCATGGCATATGGCTGGACTGCAGGTTGGTCTGCCATTTTGGGCAACGGAATCGGGGGCTTTGGGCAGATGGTCTTGCCCATGGTTCTGGCCCTGGCCCTGACGTCTGTGTTTGCCGGGGAAAGACGGCGAGGCATGGATACGCTGCAGGTTACATCCCTGCATGGAAAAGCTGGGCTGGCCGTGGCAAAGCTTCTGTCGGGCCTTGCCTTTGCGGTGGAAATCTTTGGGATGTTTGCAGCGGTTATGGTGGCGGTTCAGGTTATCTGGCTGGGATTTGAGGGCTGGAATCTGCCCATCCAGCTGATCAAGATGCTGACCACCGCACCGATGAACATGCTCCAGGCGGAATGCTATGAGCTGGTGTACCTCTTCTGCTCGGTGCTGGGCTTTGCCGGGATTGCCTTGCTGATGTCGGCGCTTTTGCCCGGAACCACGGCAGCGCTGATCGCCGCGTTGCTGATCACCTGGGGACCGCAGATCCTAAACCAGTATCTGCCCTGGTCGGTGCAGCAATATCTGCGGCTGCTTCCCTTTGTGGGTGGGGCGGAGGATATCTTCCGGCAGAACCTGTATCACTGGTTCGGTTTCCGGATCTGGTCGCCCGGACCTCTGCTGGTGATCCCGTTTCTGGTAGGATTCATTTGCCTGCCGTTTGCTGTAATGGCGTGGTGTCGGAAACGAAAAGGGTAAAGAGCCGTCAATATGCAAAATGTCATGGGAGACAGAAATCTCTCATGACATTTTTTCTGACGGGTGAACGGTGAAAGGACCAGAAGAAAGACTTGAAGGAAACTGCTAATTCGATTATACTTGAATTAACGAATTCTACAGGAGGTCTTTCCATGGATGTAACAGTAGGCACCCGGCTGCGCGTGCTGCGCAAGGACGCGGGGCTGACCCAGGCCCAGCTGGCGGCGCTGGCCGGCACCAATCAGGCGGCCATCAACCGGTACGAAACCGACCGGGCGGCGGCACCTTACCGTATTCTGGTCTGGTATGCCACTTATTTTAATGTATCTCTGGATTATATCTTCGGCCTGTGCGAGGACCCCCGCGGACGGTATGTCTGCGTCACGCCGGAGGGGGCGCAGGAGGTGGTGCAGCGCAAACCGGATTGGAGTGAGTTTGTGGAAGCCTGCTTCACACCGGGCAGCGAGCTGAACCGCCGCCTGAAACAGATGATTCTCAATATGGGAGAAGAGGAGAAGCACAAGTGAGGAGGTGCACGCCATGAATGCCGTGATCTATGCCCGTTATAGCAGTGACAACCAGCGGGAGGAATCCATCGAGGGCCAGCTGCGGGAATGCAAGGAGTATGCCGACCAGAACGGCATCACCGTGGTGCGGACCTACATTGACCGGGCGCTGTCCGCCAAGACCGACAGCCGCCCGCAGTTCCAGCAGATGATCCACGACAGCGCCACCCACACCTTTGAAGCGGTGCTGGTGTGGAAGCTGGACCGCTTCTCCCGCAACCGGTACGACTCGGCCCATTATAAGCGCATCCTCAAAAACAATCGGGTCCATGTGGTGTCGGTGACCGAGCCCATCTCCAACACGCCGGAAGGCATCATGCTGGAAAGCCTGCTGGAAGGCATGGCCGAGTACTATTCGGCGGAGCTGGCTGAGAAGGTCAGCCGCGGTCACAAGGAGAATGCTCTCAAGGCCAAGTTCAACGGCGGCCCGGTGCCGCTTGGCTATCGCATTGACAGCGAGCATCACTACCAGATCGACCCAACCACCGCACCGGTGGTGCAGGAAGCATTCCAGCGGTATGCGGCGGGGGAGAGCATCCGCAGCATCATCGAATCGCTGAACGCACGTGGCATCCGCAACAGCCGGGGCAATCCGTTCACCAAGAACAGTTTCCAGACGCTGCTCAAGAACCGCCGGTATCTTGGGGAATACCGCTATAAGGATACTGTCATCCCGGATGCCATCCCGGCCATCATTGACCCGGACTGCTTCGATGCGGTCCAGCGCCGGTGCGAGATTCACCGTCAGGCACCGGCCCACAACAAGGCAGAAGTTCACTATCTGTTGACCACCAAACTGTTCTGCGGCAAGTGCGGCACCATGATGGCAGGGGAGAGCGGCAGAAGCCATACGGGCACGGTCCACTGTTATTACAAATGTGGCACCCGCAAACGCAGCGGCAAGGAGGCTTGCAGCCTGAAGCCGGTGCGCAAGGAACCGCTGGAGCAGTTTGTGGTGCAGACGGCGCTGGAAAAGGTGCTGAATGACCGGGTTATCGCCCTGCTGGCGGACAAGCTGCTGGAATACCAGAGCAAGGAAAACACCCGCCTGCCGGTTTTGCAGGCAGAGCTGAACGAGGTCAAGCGCCGCATCGACAATCTGGTGGCAGCCATCGAGCAGGGTATCCTGACGCCCTCCACCAAGGCACGGATGGAGGAACTGGAACAGCAGCGCGAAGCACTGGAAACCAGCATCCTGCAGGAGCAGATCGAGAAGCCGCCCATCACCCGGGAACAGATTCTGTTCTGGTTCGATCAGTTCCGCCACGGCGACCCGGCGGATATTGCCTTTCAGGAGAAAGTCATCGACTGCTTTGTCAACTCGATCTATCTGTTCGATGACCGCATTGTGGTGAATTTCAACTATCAGGAGGGCGGCCGCCCGGTCTCCCTCGAAGAAGTACTTAGTTCGTTTTTGGATGGGAATGGTGCACCAAAAGAAGCGAGCATCTTTTGATGCTCGCTTTTCTTTTGGTCCACTTCCCCCCTTCGGGGGCGGCTTCACCGTTCGCGCCGATGGCGCTCCGGTTCAGCTCGCAGGGACTCTCAGGCTAAAAAACATGCCACCGGCATGTTTTTCTTGACGCCTTCGTCTAGAAGTGCACCACAAAGAGGCGAGCATCTTTCGATGCTCGCTTTTCTTTTGGTCCACTTCCCCCCTTCGGGGGCGGCTTCACCGTTCGCGCTGATGGCGCTCCGGTTCAGCTCGCAGGGCCTCTCGGGCTAAATAACATGCCACCGGCATGTTGTTCTTAACGCCCTCGTCTAGAAGTGCACCAAAAGGAGGCAGCCCGAAAGATGGTTGCCTTTTTTGTTGCACTTCCCCCCTTCGGGGGCGGCTTCTCCGGCAAAAAGAGTGAGCCCCGATCGAGCGGTGCCTCTGATTTGCTCCATATTCTGCCGTTTGACCGATATAGATTTTTAGGACAAAATACATAATTTGTCCTGGAATGGGACAGTCTTGGCCAGTTGTACCGTGAAAAACAAGGTGCTATTTGTTACGCTATAAGTTGGTATGATCGATTATTTTGGAAAGGACGGCGGCTATGGACGTATCGGATTACTCAAACGAGCTGCAAACGTATTTGCTGGGGCATGGCGATGATCTTCTGGCGCACATCATCCAGTTTAATGAAGTGATGATGCGCTATCAGGCGGCCATCAAGGAAGTGAGCACCAAGCTGGAGATCCTGAAAAGCTGCGCGGATACCATTGCCGAAACGGACCGGAAAATGCTGGAGCTGCGCCGCCGGATAGAGCAGCAGAAGGACGGACAAACCGAAAAACGCCCCCTGGAATTTCCGGAATAAGGGCCGGAAAAGCCGGAGGGCGGGCAGGACTTATTGAGGCTTGGCGTTGCCGCCTTGCTGAAGAGCGATCAGCTTGTCGAAAATTTCGCCGGAAAGCAGGTCCTTCAGCATGTGAACCACCGGCTCCGGGTCGCCTTCCATGCCGTTTTTGGCCCAGTTGGAGATCACTCCGGTGAGGCCGAAGGCATAAAAGCGGGAGATGGTGCGGATCTGCCCGGGTGTGAGAAACTGCTCGCCCCCGGCGTTTCGCAGAAGGTTCTGGGTCAGCTGCACATAAAAATCCATCAGACATTCGGAAAAGCTGTTCTGCCCCTGGATGTGGAGCACCTTCCGGTAAAGGGTGCGGTTGTCCTGCAGATAGCGGCACAGCGCCAGCAGGTCACCGGCCCAGCTGTCCATGGACTGGGACTCCCCGATGATCGGTGTGATCTCGGAATAAAAAATCCAATTGATCACGTCGTATTTGTCCTTGAAGTGGTAGTAAAAGGTGTTGCGGCTGATGTGGCAGTGCCGGGCGATCTCGCCCACAGAGATTTCCTCAAAATCCCTGGTCTGCAAAAGCTCTTTGGTCCCTTTTGCCACCATGTATTTGGCGAATCCGGCAGTGGACATGATGCTCGCCTCCAACGCATATTTGCTATGCATCATTATAGCAAAGGCGGCAGGGGCTTTCAATGCGGCCGCCCCGCAAGCGGGGCAGGCAAACGGAATCAAACGGAACGGAGTGAAGGATATGAAATTGGGTCTGGTTGATGTGGGCGGCGGCCTGCGCGGAATTTATGCGGCCGGTGTGCTGGATTACTGCATGGATGAGCACATCGTTTTTGACTGCTGCGTGGGGGTTTCGGCGGGAAGCGCCAACACGGCCTCCTATCTGGCGGGGCAGCGGGGCAGAAACTATAAGTTCTACTGCGAATACGCCTTTCGCAAGGAATACATGAGTCTTTCCAATTATCTGAAGCACCATTCCTACATCGACATGGACTATGTGTACGGGACTTTGAGCAATGCCGGCGGCGAGTATCCGCTGGATTACCGGGCCATTCGGGAAAACCCCGCCCAGCTGTTCGTGGTCGCGCAGGAGGCGGTCAGCGGCAGAGCGGTGTACTTCACCAAGGAGGATATGGCGCAGGACCATTATCAGATTTTCATGGCCTCCTCCTCCATCCCCGGGGTGAATAAGCCTTACCCCATCGCCGGGCAGCTGTATTACGACGGCGCTCTGGGCGATCCGGTACCGGTGCAGAAGGCCTTCGACGAGGGCTGCGACCGGGTGGTGCTGCTGCTCACAAAACCGGCAGCTGTGCCCCGTGAGCCGGGCCGCGACCCCATGCTGGCCAAGATGATCCAGCGCCGGTATCCGGCCTCGGCGGAGAACCTGCGCAACCGGGCAAACCGCTACAACCAGGAGGTGGCCGCCGCAAAGGAATGGGAGAAGGAGGGCAAGGTGCTGATCGTCTCGCCGGATAACACCGAAGGTGTGAGCACCCTGTCCAAGGAACGGGAGGCGCTGGACCGGCTGTACCACAAGGGCTACCGGGATGGTGAGCGCATCAAGGCCTGGCTGGGTCTGGAATGACGGAATAAAAGCATCGGGGCAGCCCGGCACCGCTTCGGCGGCGGCCGGGCTGCTTTTTTTGCTGGTGCGAAACAAGGGAAAAGCAAGATTTCCCGGCGGGCGAAAATTCCAGTTTTATGGTATGATAAATAAGAGAACCACCAGGGAGGTGACGCGCGTGAAAGAGGACCGGGCCATCCACCGGCGCATTTCGGAATATGCCTGTGCCGAGCCGCAGGCGCTCCGGCGCGATTTTCAGATCACAAGCGAGGGCTACGACCCCTGGCAGGTGGAGGATAGCCGCCGCCGCTGGGGCGCCAACGTGGTGGCGGGCCGCCGGGCGGACACGGTGTTCTACCGGCTGCGGCGGGCCTTTGTGACCCCCTTTTCCATGATATTGCTGGTGCTGGCCGCCATCTCCTTTGTCACCGATGTGCTGCTGGCCTCCAACTTCAGCCGGAACCTGACCACCGTGTTCATCGTGCTGGGCATGCTGCTCATCAGCGGGGCGGTGCGCTTTGTGCAGGAGCTGCGGGCCAAGCGGGTGGCGGACCACCTCACCGGCATGATCGCCACCCGGGTGCGGGTGCTGCGGGCGGGCCGGTGGACCGAGCTTTGCTCCACCGAGCTGGTGGTGGGCGACCGGGTGCGGCTGGCGGCCGGGGACCGGGTGCCCGCGGACATCCGCCTCACCGAAGCGAAAGACCTGTTCGTCTCCCAGTCGGTGATCACCGGCGAGAGCGGCGTACTGGAAAAGCGGGCCGTCACCCTGCGCCCCGGCACCGCAAAGACCGCCGCCGATTACGAGAACGTGGCCTTCCTGGGCTCCACCGTGATGGGCGGCTTTGGCGAGGGTATCGTGCTGGCGGTGGGGGCCGATACGGTTTACGGCGGCTTTTCCGCTGCGGGCGCGGAGCGGAAAAACGGCTTTGACCGGGGCGCGAACTCCATCGCCTGGGTGCTGATCCGCTTTATGGCGGTGCTGATCCCGGTAGTGTTTGCCGCTTGCGGGCTGACCAAGGGCAACTGGCTGTCGGCGTTTCTGTTCGCCTTGTCGGTGGCGGTGGGGCTCACCCCGGAGCTGCTGCCCATGGTGGTGAACGCCTGCCTGGCCAAGGGCTGCGCGGCCATGGGCAAAAAGCAGACGGTAGTCAAGACCATCAATGCCATGCAGGGCTTCGGCAGCATGGACCTGCTCTGTGTGGACAAAACCGGCACCCTCACCGGCGATGTGGTGGCGCTGGAATATTACATGGACGTGCTGGGCAACGAGAGCGGCCGGGTGCTGGAGCTGGCCTATCTGAACAGCCTGTACCACACCGGGGTGCAGAACCATCTGGACGACGCCGTCCTTCGCTGCCGGGAAATGCCCGGCCAGCAGGAGCGGTTCGAGAGCCTGGCCCGCCGCTGCCCCAAGCTGGACGAGCTGCCCTTTGATTACGAGCGGCGTCTGGCGGGCGTGCTGGTGGGCGGAAAAGAAAATCTGCTCATTGTGAAGGGTAGCCTGGACGAGATCTGCCGCCGGTGCAGCCATGTGGAATACAAGGGCCGGCGGCTGCCCATGGGGCCGGATGCTGCCGCCAGCGTGCATGCGGTGGCGGACGAGATGCTGGAGGACGGCATGAAGGTACTGGCGGTGGCCTGCAGGCAGATGGAGGGCCGCACCGCCCGCCCGGAGGATGTGCAGGAGCTGACCCTGCTGGGCTATCTTGCCTTTTTCGACGCGCCCAAAAAGACCGCTGCGGCTGCGGTGGCCCGTCTGCGGGAACTGCATGTGGGGGTGCGGGTGCTCACCGGCGACCAGAAAAGCGTGGCGGTGTCCATCTGCAAGCGGCTGGGCATCGACGCGGACCGGGTGCTCACCGGCCCCGAGCTGGATGCCCTGAACGAGAACGACGCGACCATGTGCATCGAGCGCACGGCGGTGTTCGCTGAGCTTTCGCCCAAGCAGAAGGCGCGGGTGGTGGCGGTGCTGCGGGCCAACGGTCATACGGTGGGCTTTCTGGGCGACGGCATGAACGACCTGCCCGCCATATTGGAATCCGATGTGGGCATCTCGGTGGACACGGCGGCCCAGGCGGTGAAGGAGGGCGCGGACGTGATCCTATTAAAAAAGGATCTGAACGTGCTGGGCGAGGGCATTCTGGAGGGCCGCAGAGCCTTCTGCAACCTGTCCAAATACATCCGCATCACCGCCTCGTCCAACTTCGGCAACATCGTTTCCATCGTGATCGCCAGCGTGCTGCTGCCCTTCTTTCCCATGACGGCGGTGCAGCTGCTGCTTTTGAATCTGCTGTATGACCTGCTCTGTCTGGCCCTGCCCTGGGACCAGGTGGACCCGGAGGCCTGCGCCCGGCCGCTGGAATGGTCCGGCCGCACGCTGGGCCGGTTCATGCGGTTCTTCGGGCCGTTAAGCTCGATTTTCGACCTGCTCACCTTCGCCTGGCTCTTCTTCGTGCTCTGCCCGGCGGTGTGCGGGGGCGGGTTCTTCCAGCTGGCCCAGGAGGCCCAGCGGCTGCGGTTCATCGCCCTGTTCCAGACCGGCTGGTTCCTGGAATCCATGTGGACCCAGGTGCTGATTCTGCACCTGCTGCGCACCGCGAAGGCGCCGTTTTTGCAGAGCAGGCCCTCCCGGCCGGTGATGCTGGTCACCGGGCTGGGCATCGTGCTGTTCACCGGTCTGACCTTCACGCCGCTGGGGCGGCTGATCGGCCTGACCGCCCTGCCACCGGTGTACTTTGCCTTTTTGGCGGCCATGGTGGCGCTGTACCTGTTGCTGGTGAGCCTGGCCAAGGGACTTTACCGGAAAAAATACCGTGAGCTGATCTGAGAAAGGAGGGGTCCGCTGTGAAAAAGAACATTGGGTTCGCCGCGCTGGATCTCTCCCTGGCGGACTGGCTGCGGGAGAAGCTGCGGCTGAACGCACCCGACACCCCCGCCGCCCGGGAGCTGCTGGAGGGCATCGAGGAGCTGATGAGCGGCCGGGCCGACAGCCTGATGCTGGAGCTGGCCGAGGGCACCCCGGCGGCTGTGCCGGAGGGGGTGCTGCACTGCGGCGCGCTCTCCATCGACCAGCGGCTGCGGCGGGTTGTGCGGGACGGGCAGGAGATCGCCCTCACCCCCAAGGAGTTCGACATCCTGTATTTTCTGGCCCGCAACCGGGGCGAGGTGTTCACCAAGGAGCAGATCTACCAGGCGGTGTGGGAGGACGACTACCTGCTGGACGACAGCAACATCATGGCCTTCATCCGCAGGCTGCGCAAAAAGATCGAGCCCAACCCGGACGCGCCGGAGTACATCCTCACCATCTGGGGCATCGGTTATAAGTTCAGCGACCGGCTCTGAGGCGCAGAACAACAAAACAGAACAATTTTTACGCAATCGCAAGGAAATCGCAAGGGTTTGCCCATGGGATCTTCCTTGCGATTTTTGTATGATGGAATCAGCGGCCGAGGGGCCGTATCCCAAACAACGAAAGGAGGCGGCGGTATGGATTCCGACGGCAATCCCCGAAGGTACAGAGCATCCCGGGCGGCGGGTCCGAACGCGCCGCGCCCCGTGCTCTGACCGCTTTGTTTGAACGGCAAGGAGGAATGAGCAATGAACTACAACAAGAAAAACGCGGCGGCCCGGCAGGCTGCCGAAAAAGCACGCATCCGCCAGGAGGCAGGCCGCCGCATCCAGGACGCGGCGGCCTGCCCCATCCCGGATGTGCTGCAGGAGCTGAACACCACCCTGCGGGGCCTGAACGAGCAGGCAGTGGTCCGCAGCCGCGCCCGCTACGGCGCGAACCGGGTCACCCACGAAAAGCGGCAGTCGCTGGCAAAGCGGCTGGCCGGGGCCTTCATCAACCCCTTCACCGCCATTCTGTGCTGCCTGGCGCTGGTGTCCATCATGACCGATATGGTCTTCCCGCTGTGCTCGCTGTTCGGCGGCACCCCCGAGGACTTCGACTGCCTGACCGTGGTCATCATCCTCACCATGGTGCTGATCTCCGGCACTCTGCGCTTTGTGCAGGAATCCCGCAGCGGCAACGCGGCGGAAAAGCTGCTGGCCATGATCACCACCACCTGCACCGTCACCCGGCGGGAGCAGGAGCTGGCCGAGATCCCGCTGGACGAGCTGGTGGTGGGCGACATCGTGCATCTCTCGGCCGGGGACATGATCCCCGCCGACCTGCGCATTCTGGAGGCCAAGGATTTATTCCTCAGCCAGGCCAGCCTCACCGGCGAGAGCGAGCCGGTGGAAAAGACCGCCGCGGTGAGCGAGCCGAAGGAGACCATCACCGACCACACCAACATCGCCTTCATGGGCAGCAGCGTGGTCTCGGGCAGCGCCACGGCGGTGGCGGTCTGCGTGGGCGACAATACCCTGTTCGGCTCTATGGCCAGCGCGGTGGCGGGCGAGGCGGTGGAGACCAGCTTCACCCGTGGGGTGAACGCGGTGTCCTGGGTGCTGATCCGCTTCATGCTGGTGATGGTGCCGCTGGTCTTCTTCATCAACGGGCTGACCAAGGGCGACTGGCTGGATGCCTTCCTCTTCGGCATCTCCATCGCGGTGGGCCTCACCCCCGAGATGCTGCCCATGATCGTGACCACCTGCCTGGCCAAGGGCGCGGTGTCCATGAGCAAGAAAAAGACCATCGTCAAGAACCTGAATTCCATCCAGAACTTCGGCGCCATCGACGTGCTCTGCACCGACAAGACCGGCACCCTCACCCAGGACCAGGTGGTGCTGGAATACCACCGGAACCTGAACGGGGAAGAGGACACCCGGGTGCTGCGCCACGCCTATCTGAACAGCTATTTCCAGACCGGCTACAAAAACCTGATGGACCTGGCGATCATCCGCAAGACCGAGGAGCAGGAGGCCGCCGACCCCCGGCTGCTGGACCTGTCCGAGCATTATGTGAAGGTGGACGAGATCCCCTTCGACTTCGCCCGCCGCCGCCTGACCACCGTGGTGCAGGATAAGATTGGAAAGACCCAGATGGTGACCAAGGGCGCGGTGGAGGAGATGCTGGCGATCTGCAGCCACGCCGAGTGCGACGGCAGGGTCCAGCCCCTGACCGAGGAGCTGCGCCGCCGCATTTTGCAGGCGGTGGACGAGATGAACGACAAGGGCTTCCGGGTGCTGGCCATTGCCCAGAAGAGCAGCCCCGCCCCGGCGGGCGCCTTCGGGGTGAAGGACGAGCAGGACATGGTGCTGATGGGCTATCTGGCCTTTCTGGACCCGCCCAAGGAATCCACCGCCGCCGCCCTGCGGGCATTGAAGGCCCACGGCGTCACCGCCAAGATCCTCACCGGCGACAACGAAAAGGTCACCCGCACCATCTGCCGCCAGGTGGGGCTGAAAGTTCGGAATATGCTGCTGGGCGCGGATGTGGCCCGCATGAGCGATGCGGAGCTGGCCCGGGCCGCGGAATCCACCGATGTGTTCGCCAAGCTCACCCCGGACCAGAAGGCCCGGGTGGTGGCGGCGCTGCGCTCGAACGGTCACACCGTAGGCTTCATGGGCGACGGCATCAACGACGCGGCCGCCATGAAGGCCGCCGACATCGGCATCTCGGTGGACACCGCCGTGGATGTGGCCAAGGAGTCGGCGGACGTGATCCTGCTGGAAAAGGACCTGATGGTGCTGGAGCAGGGCATCATCGAGGGCCGCAAGACCTACGCCAACATGATCAAGTACATCAAGATGACCGCCTCCTCCAACTTCGGCAACATGTTCTCGGTGCTGGCGGCCAGCGCGCTGCTGCCGTTCCTGCCCATGATGAGCGTGCAGCTGATCGTGCTGAACCTGATCTATGATCTCTCCTGCACCGCCATCCCCTGGGACAATGTGGACGAGGAGTTCATCGCCCGACCCCGTAAGTGGGATGCCTCCAGCGTGGGCAGCTTCATGCTCTGGATCGGGCCCACCAGCTCCATCTTCGACTTCCTCACCTATATCTTCATGTACTTCGTGTTTTGCCCGCTGTTCGTCTCCGGCGGAGTGCTGTACAACGACCTGGCCAATCATTTCAGCGGCCCCCAGCTGGTGCAGGTGCAGGCGGCCTATCTGGGCATGTTCCAGGCGGGCTGGTTCGTGGAATCCATGTGGAGCCAGACTCTGGTCATCCATATGATCCGTACCCCCAAGCTGCCGTTTATCCAGAGCCGGGCATCCGCTCCGCTCACCCTGGTCACTCTGGCGGGCATCACCGCGCTCACCATCATTCCCTTCACCCCGCTGGGAACCCTGCTGGGCTTTGTGGCCCTGCCGCCGATGTACTTTGCCTTCCTGATCCCCTGCATCCTGCTGTATATGGCGTTGGCCACCAGTTTGAAAAAGGCCTATGTGCGCCACTACGGAGAACTGCTTTGATGTTATGCTGAAAGGAGCGATTGCCATGACCCTGACCATGAACTGGGCCGCCGTCTGGATGCGGCTGTTCGGCACCACCACCCTCTGGGGGCTGGATCTGGGCTTCTGGGCGGCGCTGGCCGCGGTGGCGCTGATCGTGATCGCCATGAACCTGGTGTTCTGGGGCATGAAGCCCGCCGCACCCCGGCCCGAGCAAAAGGAAACCGTGTAAAGAAAACCGCCCGCCCCGAAGGATTCCGGGGCGGGCGGTTTTCTTGTTGGTAATCAGGCGTGGGGGTAAAAATCGCTCACGGTGTTGGTCACCAGCCGGAAGGTGAGCTGGGCCATGTGCTGGGGGCTTTCCTCGCAGCCCCGGCTCAG
>NZ_JAGHKE010000152.1:0-26823 GCF_017889395.1 Allofournierella sp.
TTCCGCTACGTTACATAATTTGTCCACATTGGGTGTAAGTTTGAGAAGCATGAGTCCATTGCCGAAAGTACAGAAAAATGTGGATACAATCATAAGTGGCGGTTAATATGAAGGCTGTGGACACAGGCGATATCTGCGATATCAAACCATTCGACAGGTTTTCGCGTGCATGATATAGTAAGAGCAGAACAACGCTGAAGGTGTGGTGACAAAATGAGCGTAACAGAGATAAAACTCACTTTGGACGATACATATATGAATGTGATTCATTTTGGCAGCGGAAGTGAAACGGTAATTATCATATCGGGAGTCAGTCTGACTGGCCTGGAGGGTCAGGGGGAAGCAGTAGCCGAGGCATATCAGCTGTTTTCGGCGCAATATTCTGTCTACCTGTTCGAGCGCAAGAAGACCCTGAAGGAGGGGTATCACGTTGAAGATATGGCAGAGGATGTTTCCCGGGCAATGGAGCTGCTCCATTTGGATTCTGCATATGTTTACGGCGTTTCACAGGGAGGGATGATCGCGCAGGTCCTTGCGATCAGACATCCTGAAAAGGTGAAGAAGCTGGTGCTGTGTTCTACCATGAGCAGACCCACAAAAACCATGGAAAGGGTAGCGAAAACCTGGCTGGAGCTGGCCGGTAAGCAGGATGTGGTGGCACTGAATCGAAACTTTTTTCAGGTTGTGTACTCCACGTCTTTTCTGGAAAGTGTAAAAAGTCTTCTCCCTTCACTGGAAAAGGCCGGAAGTGCGGAGGATTGCGCCCGTTTCTGCATTCTGGTGAAGGCTCTTTTGCATTTTGATGTGTACGAACAATTGGGGCAAATCAAATGTCCTGTACTGGTGCTTGGAGATAAAAAAGACCGGACAATAGGAGTAGAGGGCTCTTACGAAATCATGGAAAAGTTGGGCTGTCCCGGTCATATATACGACCAATACAGCCATGCTGTATATGATGAAGCCTCTGATATAAAGGGGAAAATCGTCGCTTTTTTAAGTGACTCTTTTTGAAAATATCCAACGAAGGGGAAGCAAATGATCCGGGAGCGTTTCGGAAAAGGCGTGAACCCCATAAAGAACTGATTTGATCGTTGCAGGGCAGCATGGCCGAAAGGTGATGCCGCCCTGCTTTTTTGTAATCCTGTATGCGTCTATTCCATAGAAACATCGGTGAACCAATTGAATATTAGAATTGTAAACCTATATAATTTAACTGGTTGACGAATATGGAGAGGAGATGGTATACTAGGTATTGTTTTTAGAAAGGGGAAATGAGAACCGCCATCCATTTCGAGATGGAGCTTCTCATACGTGGAATAAAATGACGACCAAAGAAAAGCTGCTGGAATTATTCGAATCCAGCAGAGATGTCTATTTATCCGGCGAGGGTATTGCTCAGAAGCTCTCCGTCTCCCGAGCTGCTGTCTGGAAAGCGGTCAAAGCTCTGCAAAACGAGGGTTATCCGATCGATGCCGTAACAAAGAAGGGCTATTGTCTTTCCAATCAAACAGATATCCTGTCGGCACAGGGCATCCGTAAATATCTGCGTTCTGAGATTCAAAATAATGAAATCTGCGTGATGGATGTGGCGGAGTCCACCAATGCTTCTGTGCGGGATAAGGCCAATATGGGCAAACCGGAAGGCTATATGATCCTTGCCAATGAGCAGACCGCAGGTCGTGGCAGACTGGGGCGAAGCTTCTTTTCTCCCAAGGATAGCGGCATATATATGAGTTTGCTTCTGCGTCCGGGAAACTACTCATCCAAACAGGCTGCCCGAATCACCACGATGGCTGCGGTTGCAATCTGCGAAGCGATCGAAGAGGTATCTGAGGAAAAAGCAGAGATCAAATGGGTGAATGATGTTTTTGTCCGTGGTAAAAAGGTTTGCGGCATTCTGACAGAGGGAGCCTTCAATCTGGAAAGCGGGTTGCTGGATTATGCTGTGCTTGGGGTTGGAATCAATGTTTATCAGCCGCAGGGTGGCTTCCCGGATGAGTTGTCTCCCATTGCCGGAGCTGTTTTTCAGGAAAAACAGAACGACGCAAAAAACAGACTTGTTTCCACCTTTCTGAACCGGTTTTACGGTTACTACCATGCGGGCGATTCAACAGATTATGTGGAAGAATACCGGAAGCGAAGCTTTGTGATCGGCAAACAGGTTACTTTAACGGCATTCAATGAATCCAAAAACGCCGTTGTTGTTGGTATAGACGAGGAATGCCGTTTGCTTGTGAAATATCCGGATGGCACACAAGAGTGTTTTTCGTCCGGTGAAATCAGTGTTTGTGTTTAAAACAGGAGGCTATATGCGCAAAAACAAGACAAAAGAGTTGGTGCTGTGCGCCCTTTTCGTTGCTTTGATCGCCGTGGGTGCGTTTATCAAGATTCCGGTCCCGGTGGTTCCGTTTACGCTGCAGCTGCTGTTTACAATGCTGGCGGGACTTCTGCTTGGTGGAAAGCTTGGAGCCTTATCCGTCTGTGCATACATTTTTATGGGGCTTATCGGTCTTCCGGTGTTTGCGGAAGGCGGCGGATTTGCCTATATCCTGAAACCGAGCTTTGGTTATATTATCGGCTTTGCAGTCGCATCCTATGTAACAGGCGTCATTGCCAACCAGGTTTCAAATCCGGGCTACAAACGTTTGCTGGCAGCAAACTTCGCAGGTCTGGGCATCGTTTACCTGTTCGGAATGGTGTATTATTACCTTATGAGTAATTTCTACCTGGGTACGCCGATCGGCCTGTGGCCGTTGTTTCTGTATTGTTTCCTTCTGGCAGTGCCGGGGGACATTGTGCTCTGTATTCTCGGAGTGTTTCTTGGAAAACGAATGATTCCAATCATCAAAAGCAACAGAGCGTGAGGGGACGAAAATGAATCTGAATGAACTGACAGCTGAAGTTTTAAGCGGAAAGCAAATTACAAAAGAAGAAGCGCTGTTTTTATATCAGCAGCCTCTCGCTGAGTTGTGCGAAAATGCCGATCAGATCCGCCGGCATTTTTGCGCCAATCAATTTGACATCTGCACGATTGTCAATGCCAAAAGCGGAAACTGTTCCGAAAACTGCAAATTCTGTGCGCAGTCCGCTCGCAACCATACCGGCGCGGCCACCTATCCGCTGCTTGCGAAGGAAGAGATCGTGGCACAGGCAAAGTGCAACCATGATCAGGGGGTTCTCCGCTATTCCATTGTTACTTCCGGCCGGCATCTTTCGGACAGGGAAGTGGAGGAAATGTGCGAGGCTGTCCGGGAGATCAAAGAAAAGGTAGGGATCTCGGTCTGTGTTTCCTTTGGCCTGCTGAAGGAAGAACAGTTTCGGAAGCTGAAAGAAGCCGGTGTAACAAGAGTACATAATAACCTTGAAACCTCCCGCAAAAATTTTCCGAACATTTGCACGACGCATACATTTGACGATAAAGTGCAGGCGATTCGGGCGGCACAGGCGGCAGGACTTTCTGTGTGCAGCGGCGGCATTATGGGGCTTGGTGAAACGGTGGAGGACCGGATCGACATGGCGTTCAGTCTGCGAGAGCTGGGAATTCGCAGTGTGCCTGTGAATATGCTGAACCCGATCCCCGGAACGCCGTTTGAAAACAACCGTAAGTTGACGGAGAACGATATGCGCAGGATCGTTGCCGTTTATCGGTTTATCCTTCCAAAGTCTTCGATTCGCCTTGCGGGCGGAAGAGGATTGCTGCCGGACAAGGGAAAAAGCTGTTTTACCTCAGGGGCAAATGCGGCGATTTCCGGCGATATGCTGACAACTGCGGGAATCACGACCAAAACCGATATGGCGTTGCTGAACGAACTGGGATATGAGGTGAAGATCTGCAATGAGTAAGAGTCTGTTTATCACCGGAACGGGAACAGATGTGGGCAAAACCTATGTGACGGGACTGATTGTTAAAAAGCTTCGTGAGGGCGGTCGATCCGCAGCTTACTACAAGGCGGCAATGAGCGGCAACGAGCGTCGGCCGGACGGCAGCCTGATCCCCGGCGACGCCCTGCAAGTGAAAACAATGTCCGGGATCGAACAGCCGCTGGAAGAGATGTGTCCGTATGTTTATGAAACAGCGGTTTCTCCTCATCTGGCAGCAAAATTTGAGGGGAATCCCGTTGAAATGGACTGCATTCTGGACCGTTTTGACCATGTGTGCCGCAGCTATGATTACATCACGGCGGAAGGCTCGGGCGGAATTCTCTGCCCGCTTCGGTTTGACGAGCAGAAAATTCAGCTGGAGAATTTCATCAAAGCCCGCAGCCTGGCCTGCCTGATGATTGCCGATGCAGGCCTCGGCACCATCAATGCAGTTGTGCTGACCGCTGAATACATGAAAGCCCGTGCAATGCCGGTGAAGGGCATTATCTTCAATCATTACGAGCCGGGAAATCCGTTGCATGAGGACAATCGGCGTATGTGCGAAACAATGACAGGATTGAAGGTGGTAGCCTGTGTCAAAGAGGGTGACACGGAGCTGGATATCCCGCTTGAATTGCTGGAGGAACTCTACGAAGAGAATGGAGGCACCGAGAAGTGATCTGGTTTCCATACGAACAGATGAAAACAATGAAGGCTCCTTATAAAATCATCGATGCGGAAGGTGTTTATCTGTATACCGAAGATCAGAAGCTGATCGATTCCGTGTCGTCCTGGTGGAGCGTGATTCACGGATATAAACACCCGGAACTCAATCAGGCCATTGAAACACAGCTGAAAAAATTCGCTCATGTCATGCTGGGCGGATTGACACATGAATCTGCCCGCAAGCTGTCGGATAAACTCCAAAGCTGGCTGCCGGGGGATTTGGACTACTGCTTTTTCTCGGATTCCGGCAGTGTTGCGGTAGAGGTCGCACTTAAAATGGCGCTGCAATATTACACGAATCGGGAAGAGATGCAGCGCACCATGGTGCTGGCATTGGAGCACGCCTATCATGGCGACACATTCAAAACCATGGAAGTAGGCGATGATGAGGATTACCATTTTGTTTTAAAAGCATATGGTGAAAGCAAAAACGTTGTTCACATTCCCACCGAAATCGCGGCACTGGAGCAGGCATTTGCAGAGTATCACGACCGGCTGAACTGCTTTATCGTTGAACCCCTGCTGCAAGGGGCAGGCGGTATGAGGATGTACGATGTTTCCTTCCTGAAACGGGCAAGAGAGCTTTGTGATCAGTATGATGTGCTGCTTGTTTTCGATGAGGTCGCAACCGGCTTCGGACGCACCGGCAATCGTTTCGTTGCCGACTTGGTTTTGCCGGATATTCTCGTGCTCGGTAAGGCTTTGACCGGTGGATACATCGGCCATGCTGTCACCGTTGCAAACCGAAAAGTGTACGAAGGCTTTTTTGATGATGCCCCCTCGCATGCATTGATGCACGGGCCTACCTTTATGGGCAATGCGCTGGCGTGCAGTGCGGCCTTGAAGTCGATTGAAATCTTTGAATCGCAGGATTATATGGGCAAGATCCGAAAAATCGAAGAAATCACCCGGCGGGAAATGGAAGGCTTTTCCGATCCACGCATTAAGGAGATTCGGATGATGGGTGCCTGCGTGTGCATTGAGGTCTATGATCCCGGTACGATCAAGGGGTACCAGAAATTCGCGTATGACCGGGGAGTGTTCAGCCGCCCGTTCCTGAATTATCTGTATGCGATGGTTCCCTATGTGATTCAGGAAGAGGAACTGGTAAAGGTTCTGAACACAATGAAGGAATGGTTTTTACAAAACCCTTAACAAATCGCGTTTGCGCAAATAGGTCGTTTCTTCTTACCAAGGGTGCTGCAGAGTGATCTGCAGCACCCTTGATCTGTCTTACGGCCATTAATTCAATCAGAGTGAGTGCTTCTATCATAGAAAGAAAAGCCGTGCGGCATGACTGCTTCGTCATACCACACGGCAATAATTGTTTGAGAGCGCCATTTGCTATTCCGCTTTCCGTAAGCGGGTTACAATCGTCTCCCGGCTCAGAAGCTGGTACATTCTTTTCGGTGTGAAGTAGCAGACCGCCAGTACCGCAAGAGCGATAACAGCCGCAGGAACGACGGGATAGGTAAAGATGGCAAAATCCACCTGTTGCTGAAACAGGTCGAAGATGCCGCACGCGATCAGATTGCCAAAAGAGAAGACAAGGCCAAGTGTTATAACTGTATAACAGAGCCCTTCGCCGATCAGCATTGCGCGAATCTGTCTGCGCTCCATCCCGATGGATTCCAGTATGGCCAATTCGCGTTTGCGGGCTACCACACTTACCGACATGATATTCACAAAATTGAGAATACCAATCAGAGCGACCACGAGAGAGATGCTGCCGCCGAGACTCAGGATAGCTGTTTTGGCGCGATTGAGCTCAGCCATGGCTTCCGCTCTGGATGTGAGGGAGATGGCGGAATTCTCCTCGGTGAGCTGCTGCAGTGCAGTCAGAACCATCTGTTCATATCCGCTGGAGACATTCAGTTCAAGCTGCAGGGCTGCCGGGTCACCAAACCATTTCTGCATTGCTGTATTCGATACGACGATTGTAGGAGCAAGGCTGGCACCAACTCCCTTGTAATCGAAGGGCACAAAGCCGCCAAGAGAAAGTGTGATTTCCGAACGGTCTGACAGCGAGCTTCCTTCCCGAGAACAGGGGAAGATCGTGAGATGCTGGATGCGGGAGAATACCTCCGGCTGGTCTGTGGCGATCAGTGCAATTTCTCCGCGTTCAAAAGCTTCCCGGTCGATTGGTTCTCCGAGCGTATTCTGGTACGCTTCCAGCGTTTCGCCGTCAACGCCGAGAATGAATCCGTTGAAGTTATTCGCGAGTTCCTGCTCGGATAATCCGGCGACCTGTTCCTGTAAGGGATGGTTGGCAATATATTCCTTGAACGAGGAAGAATATTCCAGTGTTGCCTCTTCCCAGGTCGTCAGATGGAGATCCTCCACGCCGGGAATGGCGCGTATCTGATCCAGCAGCGACGCGCTGATTGTTTGTGCCGGCCATGCGCGGTTTTTCAGTACAAAATCACTTTCAAAGGTGGAATCGATGTAGTTTGATACGTTGCTTCCTGATCGTAAAAATTAAACCATTCGACAGGCTTTCGCGTGTGTGATATAGTAAGAGCAGTATAAGATTGAAAGTGCGGTGGTAAAATGGGTGCAACAGAGATAAAACTTCCTTTGGACGATACGTATATGAATGTGATCCATTTCGGAAGTGGAAAAGAAACAGTAATTATCATATCGGGAGTCAGTCTGACCGGCCTGGAGGGTCAGGGGGAAGCAGTAGCCGAGGCATATCAGCTGTTTTCAGCACAATACTCTGTTTATCTGTTCGACAGAAAGAAAACCCTGAAAGAAGGCTATCGCGTTGAAGATATGGCGGAGGATATTTCCCGGGCAATGGAACTGCTCCATTTGGATTCTGCATACGTTTACGGCGTTTCACAGGGCGGAATGATCGCGCAGGTCCTTGCGATCAGATATCCTGAAAAGGTGAAGAAGCTGGTGCTGTGTTCTACCATGAGCAGACCCACAGAAATCATGAAGAGGGTAGGGAAAACCTGGTTGGAACTGGCTGGTAAGCAGGATGTGGTGGCGCTGAATCGAAACTTTTTTCAGGTTGTGTATTCAACGGCTTTTCTGGAGAGTGTAAAGGATCTGCTTCCATCTCTGGAAAAGGTCGGAAGTGCAGAGGATTGCTCCCGTTTCTGTATTCTGGTGAAAGCTCTTCTGAATTTTGATGTGTACGAGCAACTGGAACAAATCAAATGCCCCGTACTGGTGATTGGAGATAAAAGAGACCAGACAATAGGGGTAGAAGGCTCTTATGAAATCATTGAGAAGCTGGGCTGTCCTAGTTATATCTACGACCAATATAGTCATGCCGTATACGATGAAGCCCCGGATATAAAAAGAAAAATCATCCAGTTTTTGAGTGACTCTCTTTGAACAAACAGGGTGGTTCCTACCAAAGGAACCACCCTGTTCACGTTTGCAATACACGATTCTGCCTTAAGAAATCAATAAGTTTCTGAAAATGAAAATCAAATGAAGAAATTCAATTTATAAAGTGCGATATTTAAGAAAAAAGCAGCGGTTGCCAATAAACACACAAGTGTGATGGGCATTCCCCACAGGGCAGCAGCCCAGAACGCCAAAGGATGTTTCCCGAAATAAACAGAGAGTTCTTTTGTGAAAGAAGAAAACAGGAGGCTTTGAGAAGAAAATACGGTATGCTTTGTAAGCTGGCTTTCCTGCGTTGGATGAATTCTTTCTGCCGCAATATGGCTTGATTGCATCATAATAGCTGCACCTCTTTCGACGCTTTTCATGGTCATACTATAGCACATAGAGGTCAAAGAAGCCGCTAGGAAACTTTTTGGCTTGCTAAGATTTTGTTAAGACGGTTATCTTAATGGAATCTTAATGCGCTGATGAGCCTTCTTTACATTATTTCAAGGCAGAGTGTGGTAAAATAAAGACAAAAATGAGAAGCGGGCGATGGAAGATTGGACAATTGGTACGAGTCGGAATACGAAAAAGCAGATAAACCGCGTCAAGGCCGTTTGAAGATATTTTTTGGCTATGCTGCTGGAGTGGGAAAAACTTATGCGATGCTGAAAGCCGCTCATCGTGCGAAGGATCAGGGTGTGGATGTTGCAGTGGGTTATGTGGAAAAGCATACCCGCCCGGATACATTGGCGCTGTTGGATGGATTGGAACAACTCCCCACGTTGAAAGTAGAGTACAAAGGAATCGTCTTGAATGAGTTTGACTTGGATGCAGCATTGAAAAGACGACCTCAATTACTGCTTGTGGATGAATTGGCGCACAGCAATGCAGCAGGTTGCCGCCACACAAAGCGATACCAGGATGTGGAAGAACTGCTGAGAGCGGGAATCGATGTATATACGACGGTCAATGTGCAGCATCTGGAGTCGTTAAATGATCTGGTGGCTTCTATAACGCAGGTTGCCGTCAACGAACGGATTCCCGACTCGGCGTTTGATTCAGCTGACCAGGTGGAGCTGGTGGACATTGAGCCGGACGATTTGATTCTTCGGCTTCAAACGGGTAAGGTTTACCAGAGGAACCAGGCCTCCCGTGCGTTGAATCACTTCTTTACAAAGGACAATTTGGTAGCGCTGCGTGAGATTGCGCTGCGCCGCACGGCTGACCGGCTGAGCCGAAATGCACAGCGGACGGGAAACGAGACGGCGGCGAAAGCAGGCGAGCATATTTTGATTTGTCTTTCCAGTTCGCCGTCGAATGCAAAGGTGATTCGTACAGCGGCACGGATGGCGGAGGCGTTTCACAGCAGCTTTACAGCGCTGTTTGTGGAGACGACCGAGACAAAGGAGCTGAAGGGCGAAAACCTGAAGCGTTTGCGCGGTAATCTGCGGTTGGCAGAACAGCTTGGCGCACAGATCGCCACCGTTTATGGAGATGACCCGGCGGTACAGATTGCCGAATATGCAAAGGTCAGCGGTATCACAAAAATCGTGCTGGGCCGTACGAATCACAAGTCCACAGTTTTTTTGAAAAGCAAAACACTGGTGGATAAGCTGACGAAACTTGCCGGTGACATTGATGTATATATCATCCCAGACACACAGCCGCTCTATAAAAAGAAACTATCCTTCATTCATATAGAAGATCATAAATTCCGCTGGACAGATTTGATGAAGGTCGTTCTGATTACGGCGGCGGCCACCGGAATCAGTTTTTGCTTCTATACATTGGGGCTGCGAGAAGCAAATATCATTACGGTATATATCTTGGGCGTTTTGCTGACGGCAATCTGGACAAACGGACATCTCTATGGCGCGCTGGCATCGTTGCTCAGTGTTATCTCGTTCAACTTCTTCTTTACGGTACCGCGCTTCACATTGGCAGCAAACGATCCGGATTACCCGGTCACGTTTTTGATCATGCTGGTGGCCAGTGTGATTTCCAATACATTGGCCACACGGGTTAAAAAGCAGGCGCGCCAGTCTGCCCAGAAGGCATATTATATGGAATTGCTGATCAACAGCAATCAAAAGCTTCAGCAGGGGCGTGATGAGCAGGAGATCATTCAGATCGCGGCAGAGCAGGTGAGTGCACTCCTGGATCGGCCGGTGCTCTACGCTTTGGCGATGAAAGGACAGGAGCTTTCTTTTCAGGTATCGCCGCAAAGCGAAGCAAACAAACAACTCAGTGCAATGACGCCGGAAGAAAAAGGGGTTGCAGACTGGGTAATAAAGAATAACAAGCATGCGGGCGCGACCACAAATACGCTCTCTCATGCGCATAATCTGTATCTCTCTGTCCGGGGAAACCAGGAAGTAATGGGCGTGATTGGCGTTCCGGCAAAGTATTATCCGCCGCTGGAGGTTTTCGAGAAAAACCTGATGATTTCGATTCTGAATGAATGCGGCCTTATTCTGGAACGCAGGAGATTGCGGGATGAAAAACAGAAAATCGCGCTGGAGACGCAGCGGGAAAGGCTGCGGTCCAACCTGCTGCGAGCGATTTCCCATGATCTGCGCACACCGCTTACCAGCATCAGCGGAAATGCAGGCGTTTTGATGGAAAAGAGCATCGCGCTGACGGAAGAGAAAAAGCAGGAAATCTACGAGTCGATTTACGATGATTCCATGTGGCTGGTGGACCTGACGGAAAATCTCCTGTCCATTACAAGGATAGAAAATGGCACGATGCATCTGCAGATGAATGCAGAGCTGATTGACGATGTGTTGCGGGAGGCAATTGCGCATGTGGATCGCCAGGCTGCCAGACATCACATTCAGGTGAACCTGGAAGATGATTTGCTGATGGCAAAAATGGATGCCCGGCTGATTGTTCAGGTAATCATCAACATTGTGAATAACGCCATCAAGTACACTCCGGAGGGGTCTCACATCTGCATTTCCGCTGAAAAAGAAGACAGAATGGTATGCATCCACATTGCAGACGATGGACCGGGCATTTCGGATGAAGCAAAGGTGCATCTGTTCGACATGTTCTACACCGCCGGGATTGGAAAAGCCGACAGCCGGAGAGGCCTGGGCCTGGGGCTCAGCCTGTGCCAGTCCATTGTGGAGGCGCATGGCGGTGAGATTTTTGTGGAGAACAATGAGCCGCATGGAGCAATATTCTCCTTTACATTGCCTTTAGAGGAAGTGAATTTAGATCGTGTATAAGCCGAAAATTCTGGTAGTGGAGGATGATCCAGCCATTACCAATCTGATTCGAACCACTCTGGATACCCAGGAATATCAATATCATACAGCAAAAAATGGCGCAGAAGCATTGCTGGATGCGGTTTCTTATAATCCGGATGTGATCATACTGGATTTGGGTCTGCCGGATATGGATGGTGTGGAAATCATCCATAAGATGCGTGGCTGGAGTATGGTTCCGATTATCGTGGTAAGCGCCCGGAGTGAGGACCAGGATAAGGTGGAGGCGCTGGACGCCGGGGCGGACGATTACCTGACCAAACCGTTCAGCATCGATGAACTGCTTGCTCGATTGCGGGTGGCATTGCGACGCAGCCGTGCAGAGGAAGGTGCAGCCCAGACGCAGAGCAGCATATATCGCAATGGCGGAATTGTGATTGATTATGCGGCCGGCTGCGTATATATGGAAGGAAACGAAGTCCATCTTACTCCCATTGAATATAAGCTGTTGTGCGTACTTGCGAAAAATACGGGAAAAGTGCTTACACACAACTACATTTTGAAAGAGGTGTGGGGGAGCGTGCTGGCTTCCGATACCCCTTCGCTTCGTGTGTTCATGGCAACCCTGCGCAAGAAGATTGAGAAAAATCCATCCGATCCCAAATACATTCAGACTCACATTGGCGTTGGATATCGAATGATCCGGCAATGATATCGTAAAAAATTGATTTAAGGCAGCTCTGGTTTCAGAGCTGCTTTTTTGTTTCAAAAGGCCTGGAGAGCGCTTTTACAAAGCGGCGGGATCGTCTTAACAGAACCTTTATACGGTGCATGAAACGCTAAGACCAATTTCACAAAGAAGTTGGTAAAATGATTTTGCAAAAACGAAAACAGGAGGATACCGTTATGATGGATCTTATTATGATCGCGGTTTTAGCGGGCTCTGTGGGCCTCATTTATTTGCTGATTGGCTGGTGCCAGAAGCAGGTAGACCGGAGCGAATAAGGAGGAGTGAAGCCATGATCGTTCTTGGTGTAGTTGTTGTGTTCCTGGGTGGTTATTTGGTCTATGCTTTGGTACACCCGGAAAATTTTTAATGCTTGCAGGAGGAATTGAGTATGCTGCAAATCATCTTGACCATTATCCTTTATTTGATAATGGTAGTTCCGGTGGGTACTTATGTATATCATATTGCGGCCGGAAAACACACCTTTGCCGATCCGGTGTTTGACCGTGTGGACGGCGTTATCTTCAAAATTGGCGGCGTAGATCCCGCCAGCGGGATGAGCTGGAAACGCTATGCGGCCGCTCTGGTGGGAACCAATGCGGTAATGATTCTGCTGGGATATATTATTCTTCGTATTCAGAGCATTCCGCTGTTTAACCCCAATGGAATTGAGGGAATGAAGGAGTCGCTTTCGTTCAATACCATTATCAGTTTTATGACCAACACCAACCTGCAGCACTATTCCGGTGAATCCGGTTTGTCGTACCTGTCGCAGATGCTGGTGATCATCTTTATGATGTTTGTTTCCGCTGCCACCGGTTACGCGGCCTGCATCGCGTTTATCCGTGGTCTGGCTGGGAAATCAAAGGACAATGTGGGAAACTTTTTTGTGGACCTGGTGCGGATCATCACCCGCGTGCTGCTGCCGTTTTCCATCGTTGGAGGCCTTTTGCTGGTATGGCAGGGCGTTCCTCAGAATTTCTCCGGCAATGTTGTCGTGGATACCATTGAAGGAACCAAACAGGTCATTGCCATGGGTCCCGTTGCCGCCTTGGAGATCATCAAGCATTTGGGAACCAACGGCGGTGGTTTCCTGGGCGCCAACTCCAGCACACCCATCGAGAACCCGACAATCCTTTCCAACCTGATTGAACTGTATTCGATGATGTTGCTTCCCGGTGCCTGTGTGATTACCTTCGGCAAAATGGTTCGTGACCGCAAGAAGCTGGAGGAACAACCGGAAAAGACTGCACATAAGAGCCTGAGTGTTTGGATGTATGGACGGGAAGGCCGCAGCATTTTTGCCGCCATGGGAATCCTTTTTGTGATTGGTCTGAGTGTATGCTTCTGGGCGGAATCGCAGGGCAACCCCGCTCTGGCAGATGCAGGCTTGAGCCAGTCCATGGGCAGCATGGAGGGCAAAGAAGTGCGCTTTGGCATTGCGCAGTCCGCCTTGTTTACCACGACGACCACGTCGTTCACCACCGGCACGGTAAACAACATGCATGATACGCTCACCCCTCTGGGCGGCATGATCCCGATGCTGCACATGATGCTGAATGTGGTGTTTGGCGGTAAGGGTGTCGGCCTGATGAACATGATCCTGTATGCGATTCTGGCCGTGTTTATCTGTGGGCTGATGATCGGCCGGACTCCGGAATATCTGGGCAAAAAGATCGAGGGCCGTGAGATGAAACTCACCGCTCTGTGCATCATCATTCATCCGCTGCTGATCCTTGCGTTCTCTGCACTGGCTGTGGGAACACAGGCTGGTCAGGCGGGAATCACGAACCCTGGCTTCCATGGGCTTTCGCAGGTGCTGTACGAATATGCTTCCTCTGCCGCAAACAACGGCTCCGGTTTTGAAGGCCTGGCGGATAACACCCTGTTCTGGAATATCACGACCGGTCTGGCAATGTTCTTTGGCCGCTATTTGTCCATCGTAATCCAGCTGGCGATCGCAGGCTCTCTGATGAAAAAGCGGTTTGTCAATGAATCCGCCGGTACGCTGCACACCGATACGATGAGCTTTGCAGTGATTCTGGTGTTTGTGGTCTATATCTTTGCAGCGCTCACATTTTTCCCGGTGCTTGCACTTGGCCCCATTGCGGAGCATCTGACCCTTTGGGCGTAAGGAGGAACCCCTATGAGCAAAAAAAATCAGAAGCTGGTCACGCCGGATATATTCCGGCAGGCGCTGATCGGCTCCTTTGTAAAATTGAATCCCGTATACATGATGAAAAATCCTGTCATGTTCGTGGTAGAGGTCGGCTGTTTTATTACACTGCTGCTGTCCTTCTTCCCGGGGCTGTTCGGCGATGTGAGCACCGGCACGAACCTGCGGCTGTATAATATCATCGTTTGCGTGGTGCTGTTTATCACGGTTCTGTTTGCAAACTTCGCCGAGTCTGTTGCCGAAGGCCGGGGCAAGGCACAGGCCGCAAGTTTGAAGAAGACGCAGAAGGATACAAAGGCCCGACTGCTGATGCCGGACGGCACCGAAAAAGAGGTGCTGTCCAGCGAGCTGAAAAAGGGTGATGTGGTCATGGTCTCCGCCGGTGAAGTGATTCCCGGCGATGGAGAAGTGATCGAAGGCATTGCATCTGTGGACGAATCCGCCATTACCGGCGAGTCCGCGCCCGTAGTTCGTGAGTCGGGCGGCGACTTCTGCTCGGTGACCGGCGGCACGACCATTGTGTCGGACTGGCTGAAAATCCGCATCACTTCGGATGCCGGCAACAGTTTTCTGGACCGAATGATTGCACTGGTGGAAGGAGCTTCCCGCAAAAAGACCCCCAACGAGATTGCGCTGAATACGTTGCTGGTTTCCCTGACGATTATTTTTCTGATCGTTATCGTTACGCTTTATCCCATTGGCATTTATTCCGGCGTTCAGCTGCAGACCTCTACGCTGATTGCGCTGGCGGTTTGCTTGATTCCCACAACGATCGGCGGTCTGCTCTCCGCCATTGGCATCGCGGGTATGGACCGCGTTACCCGGTTCAATGTGATCGCCATGTCCGGCAAGGCGGTGGAAGCCTGCGGCGACGTGGATACCATGATTCTGGACAAAACCGGTACCATTACTTATGGCAACCGTCTGGCCGCCGATTTCTTCCCGGTAGGCAGTGCGAACCGCAGTAATCTAATCCGCTGCGCAGCACTGACCAGTCTGCATGACGATACTCCGGAAGGCAAGTCCACGTTGGAGCTGGCGCGTCACCTGGGGGATGACAGCCAGGAGACCAGCGGCTCGGAGTTCATCGAGTTTACAGCCCAGACACGGATGAGCGGCGTTGATCTGCCGAATGGTACGAAGGTGCGCAAGGGCGCGGCGGAAGCAATCGAGAAGTATGTGAAAGCGCTGGGCGGCACGATTCCTTCGGACCTGCATGAGCAGGTGGATAAGATTTCCAGCCTGGGCGGTACGCCGCTGACGGTATGTGAGAATGACCGTATTCTGGGCGTGATCTATCTGAAAGATACGGTGAAGCCCGGTATGGTGGAGCGCTTTGAGCGGCTGCGTGCGATTGGTATCAAAACCATTATGTGCACCGGTGATAACCCTCTTACCGCGGCGACCATTGCAAAAGAAGCAGGTGTTGACGGATTCATTGCCGAGTGCAAGCCGGAGGACAAAATCGATGTGATCAAAAAGGAGCAGGCAGAAGGCAAGATCGTTGCCATGACCGGCGATGGTACCAACGATGCTCCTGCGCTGGCACAGGCAAATGTGGGCCTGGCCATGAATTCCGGTACGACTGCTGCAAAGGAAGCGGCCAACATGGTGGACCTTGACAGCGATCCGACCAAGATTCTGGAAGTGGTTGAAATCGGCAAGCAGCTGCTGATCACCCGCGGCAGCCTGACCACCTTCTCGATCGCGAACGATATTGCCAAGTATTTTGCGATTATCCCTGCGATGTTCATGATCTCCATCCCTCAGCTGAAGCTGCTGAATATCATGAATCTGGCTACACCGAACAGTGCGATTCTGTCTGCGTTGATTTTCAATGCAATCATTATCCCTTGCCTGATTCCTCTGGCGATGAAGGGTGTAAAGTATCGACCCATGTCTTCCGGCAAAATGCTGGCCCGGAACATGCTGATCTACGGTTTGGGCGGTGTTGTTACGCCTTTTGTGGGAATTAAAATCATCGATACCTTGATTGCCCCTCTGCTCAACGCCATCGGCCTTGGGCTCTAAGAAAGGATGCGAACCCCTATGAAAGAATTTTTACACGGCACACGTCAGGCGGTTAGTGTGACAGTTGTTTTGATGCTTATCTGTGGCCTGCTTTTTCCCTGCCTGCTCACCGGTTTGTCCTCGGTGCTCTTTCCGCACCAGGCGGGCGGCAGCCTGATTAACGTAAACGGCACAGCGGTTGGCGCGGAACATGTGGGCCAGGAATTCACGCAGGACTGCTATATGTGGAGCCGTCCGTCTGCCTACCACTACAATGTTTATACCGAGAGCGAAGACGGCAGGAAATACTATAACGACGGCACAGAGTTTGGCGGCCTTGCTTCCGGCTCCAACAACTATGCGCCTTCCAACCCGGCACTTGTGGAGCGGGTGGAAGCCGATATGGAGGCATTTCTTGAGAAAAATCCTGGAATCAAGCGCGAGGATATCCCGACCGACCTTCTCACCGCATCCGGTTCCGGCCTGGACCCGCACATTTCTCCTGCATCCGCTCAGATTCAGCTTCCCCGCATTGCACAGGCCTCCGGTTTGAGCGAAGAAAGTCTGCAGGAAATTGTGAAGCGCAATACAACGGGAAAATTGCTTGGCGTATTCGGTGAGGAAACGGTGAATGTGCTGAAGGTAAACATTGAGATCGCGCAGGCCATGGGAACTCTGTAAATAAAGAAAGGAGCGGCCCATTATGATGGAGATGCATGCGTTCCAGAACGCGAAACAGCTCGAGATTCCATCCCTGGTTGGGCCTGAAAAGCCCGCTGCAAAAGATCTTCTTGCGTTTCTGTATGATATGAGTGTATGGACAAAGGCCAGCCCACAGATCATTGTTGGCGGACAGAGAGAAAGTGATGTACTTTATGCACTGTTTCGCGGTGTTGCATTCGTAGAGCTGGATTTTTGGCAGGTATTTGGCTCGGAACTGGCGATGCTGATGACGCGATGGAAAATTGATGCGTTTACAAATGCTGATCCAACGCAGGAAAGTGTATGGCTTGCTCTGGAAAAACAGGACGCAACGCTGTATGGGCGCTTTGTTTGCGAATTGTCTGCGAATCGCCAGACCAGGCCAGGACATTAAGAAGTTTGTTTCAATCAACGGATTGGAACAATGGGATTGCAGCGCTGGAATGGGAGTATCATGCGTTTTTGGAACAGGAGAAGATCCCAACCATTTGGCAAAATTGCTGCTTCTGTTATGGCGGCATACTGGAGATGCTGAAATATTCCGATTGTGTCCAGGCGCTTGATTTTCAGCAGAAGAAAACGCTGTGGTCAGGTTTTTTGAGAGATCGGTTTGATTATGCGGAATTTGAGTGGGTTTATCAACTGATTTGTCAGAATCGCCTGAACGACCGTGTTGAATGAGAGCTTTCTCTGCACGCAGCATTGCAGGATCAGGGGTACACAGTTGATTTTGCTGAATCCGAGTTTAAACTGTATAATGGTCAAAAAAGACCTTGTTACTTCAATTTCGACAGCCATCAGTATGCGCAGCGTGCACTGCTGAAAATGATGTTTCCGCTTAATTTTTAAAAGAAACAGCAAAGGGGGACGCATGAGATACATGCGTCCCTTCAAGCTGTGTAAAAGTAGGAATAAAAAATCGTGGCCCGATTCTGTTCCATGCAAATTAAGGAATAAAGAAACACGGCAGCAAGACCTTAATTTCCGCCAGGAGCTGTTGGAAAGACGAAATAAAAACGCCTGAACCATTCGCATTGGATAGAATGTGCTGGCATGTACCATAATGCAAAATGTAAGTTCTCTGAGTAAACGATAGTGGTATACTCAGAACAAAAGAGGGCCGGCGGGGTTACACACCCGCTGGCCCTTTTTATGCTGCTTGCATCGTCCTTTCAATTTGTGAACAGTGTATTCTTTGAATCAGTAATTCGTACACCAAAAGTCCTGCAGGGATGTGTAACGGTCATGGATCAGAAGGTGATTCTGATCCGGACCAATGCCACACAAAAGCTTTGCTCGTTCCATCATCGAAAGGGGAGGAAGACCCTGTGCAGCTCGATAGCCAATAAGCTCGCAGGGAGTACCGCTCCGGAACACAAAAACACCTGCCGGCTTATCCGCGAAACCGTGCCAATCCAGCGCCGGGCTATCCGGTGTATCACGGATTTCTTGCTGGAAGAAATCCAGATCCGCTGCATCATCGGAATCTTCTTCAGCAGGCATTTCCTTTTCCGCTTCGAAATCCCACAAGCCCATTGCATCCATTTCATCAAGTTCATACAGGAATTCCTCATCCGGAACAGAACGGATCTCGCAGACCAGTCCTTCTTCCTCATCAGGAGCTTCTACATCCTCCCATTCAGGCGAATCTGCCCAATCCTCCGTTACGTTTCCATTCTCAGCATGCGCACTCATGTTGATGCCCAGCAAATATTCCACTGCGCCCATGTCAATTGTGAGCCGCGGATACATTGCGGCCACCTTATACAACCAGTGCAGCGGAGGGGCATTGAGGGTTTGAAATTCAAATACAACGGACTCGCATCCTTCTGTCCACTCCATATCCTGCAACGTTACATCGTCCAGCACATCTCCATAACAGCCCCAGCATTCGTAAGGGTCTTCATCCACATCGCAAGGCACAAGTGCTTCCAATGTAAAGCAAAGCTTCGGAGACTGTTTCTGCCCATTGGTCCGGTGTTTCAGCGTGGCATAAATGAATGTTTTCAGCTCTTCGCTGGGGCCAGACACTTTCATCGATACACTGCATTTGTTTGCCATTGTTTTTTACTCCTTTTCTTTTAAAAAATCATATAAAAAAGCCACTCCATGACAGTCCGGCAATGCCGCCGCAATCACAGAATGGCTTTTTATCATAATATTGCAAGCTCCAAAGGGCGCACTTAGAGTGGGCAGTTTCGTTGCCCAAAATTCGCGTTGGATTCCTGCTTACCTGTATTATATGAATTACATCTGCAGATATCAATCAAACTTCTAAATTTTTTTTCAGAAGATGCCCTGTGCAGCTGTATCAACCCGCTTGCGGAGAATTTCCTGCACCTCCTGCATCAGCAGCAGTCCCGCGGAAAATCCATATTGAAATGCATCGCTGCATTCCGTATCACAGACAATCAGCGTCTGTTCCAGCATCTGGTCCACCAGTGCCATATCCTCCTCACTCAGATTGTTCCGCAGATCTTTCAGGAGCTGTTCAATCTCCCTGCCCGCCTGTTTGTGCCGACCGTTTCCTTCCATGTTGTTTTCACAGGGAAGCAACTCTCCCCGGTAGATTGCATCCAATACCATGCGGATTTCCTCCTTTATCACAGAAGCTGCTTTTCTTTGTGGGTAGCAAGAGAGAAGTTGTAGGGCGCACTGGGCCGTCCGTCCGGGAAGTTGGGCGCGGGCAGGGTATTCAGAATGCGCACCATCTCCTGCAGTCTGTCAGAATAGCCGTTTGTCAGCAGGATTCCCCGGGTGGGCTGAATTCCCTCCAGAACCAGACCGTCCCAGTACATCCGCAGCTGGTACAGATCCTTCGGTTCCGCCTTTCGAGTCTTCAGCTCATAGATATCACATTTTCCATTTTCTCCTTTGTCCACCACATCCACGCGGGTACCGGTGGGCCAAACACAAATCTCGCTGGTTACCTCATCCTCAGGGTTTGCTGCCTTGAGAATTTTCATCCACTTCTTTTTCAGTTCATCCTCGCTGAATGTGGCGGCGTTTTTCTGCGGCGGGAACTCTGCCAGCGCTTCAAAGACCTTGTCCCAGTCCGGGTCGTTGCGGTCGATACCGGTCTTGTTGTTCAGAGTGGCAAGAACACCGCGGGGCAGGTCCGGCAGGATCAGCTCGCCCACAAAATCGTTGTAGCTGTTGTGCCGGGAAATGGGCGTGCCGTCTTCTTTGTGCCAGATTTCACCCAGCTGAGCGGTTGCAATCACCCGCTTGCCCAACCGAATATCAATGCCCTGCGTGGGCTGGGTTCCCTGATAGTAATACCGGGCCTTGCCGCCCAGTACCAGATGATCCCGCTTGGATTTATCGAGGGTACCGTGGACATAAATCACCGGTACAATCTGGCCGCCCAGTTCCACTTCCAGCTTTTCGGTGCGCGCCATCATCATGGGTGCCTGGATGGGCGGAACCAGCATGCTGCTCTGGCCTACCGTTACCGCGATCTTGGCGCTGGGCTCCAGCGTGACCGGATCCAGTTCCAGGTAGCCCCGGTACGCAACGCCCAGATGCTCGATCAGCCACAGCCGGAGAGTGGCCAGATCACTGAGCTTTCGGTTGCCCTGCCGCTGCAGGGTGCGGGCAATGGCCATCGGCACCCGCACATAGATGACCGTGGAGGGATCGGGCCACTGAAGATTCAGGCCCTCGGGCAGCTGAAGATTGTTTTCCTCGGTTACGGTCATCTTCAGGTCAAAGGGGCCGCTCACTTTGTAATAAGGGCCGGTCTGGCTGCGGGTGTAGATGCACCAGTCACCGGTGCCGCCGGACAGGCAGGCCAGCGCATTGTTGAGACCGTAGCCGTGCTCATTCAGGCGGCTGTTGGTCAGCGGAGCACTGCCTAGCTGAAGCGCATTGGTGAGTGCGGCAAGATCCATGCCACAGCCCCAGTCGGCCACTGCCAGGTGAATATAGTTCTTGTCCGCATCAGGTGCCAGCGCCACGCAGATCCGAGCCTTTTCGCCCGCCAGTGCGGCGGCGAGTGCATCGTCGCACCCCTCGAGGACACCCTGATGGCAGAGCATTCCCTGACGGGCCAGCCCGACAAAGGCATTGCGGGTGATGTTGATGGCGATTTCGTGGCTCTCGTTGGTGGCAGCGGTGATGTTGTTCATGTTCTGGTTGTTCATATTGAATCCTCTCTTTCTTATTTATAAGGAATGTGGTTGATCCACTGCCCTTTTCCGGCTTGTTTTGTTGCGGCCGGCATGCTATGATGAGAGGGCAGATTGGATTGTTTTATCTGATTGGTGTCAGGGAGTGTGTTCCCTTGTCTATGGTTTAATTATAGAATACTTATATCAGTATGCAAATTGACAAAACGTTAAAATACTGCTATAAGTATGTAGAACAATTGTACAATATGCATACTTATAGCAGTATTCTGCAGAAAAGAGGGTTTTTTATGAGTGGAAAAACTTCCAGCGCAGCCAAAAATCGATATAACGCTAAAGCATATGACCAGATTCCACTTCGCGTAAAAAAAGGCCAGAAAGAAATCATTCAGAAGCGGGCGGAACAGCTGAACAAGAGTGTGAACGGTTATATTACGGATTTGATTGAAGAGGATCTAGCCGGCAGCAATTTGCTGGAAGAGTGAATCTAAAAAAGCAGCAGCCATACATAGTAATAAAAAACCAGGCACAGAGCCGCCTGCTGAGGTGAATCTCTGTGCCTGGTTTTTTGTTTTTATGATGCCGTGATCTGAACGGCGTTTTCACGAACCTGATTGATTGTTTCCAGCAGGGAGGTTCTGGTTTTTGCGTCAAACAGCTTGATAAAGCTGACCGGCTTGTCAAAGGGCGGCCTTGTCAGCTCCGCCACATTCTCCATGTATCCGTTCAGTTCAATGTGATGGATGATTTTGTTCACAAACGCAATCTGCTGCTGATTCAACGACTGGTCATTGATGAAGGAGGAAAACGCCTGCATTGCCGCTTCATGGTCCAGCTTGGCGATTTTGCGAATCAGCAAACCGAAGGGCGTATCACCAAACTCGCGGGCATAGTCTTCTTTGCTGCCCAGCTCGCTGGTTAATACCCGCTCCAGCTCCTGATAATCGCCCAGCGTCAACGGAATGTTGTGCGTCAACTTGTGAATTGCCAGCGTGTCGCCATGCTCGTTGACATACCGGTTGACCTTTAACCGGTAATCCTCGAAATCATAGGCGGCATCCAACTGGATGCCCTCCTGACTGTCGATGATCGGGTCGGTCAGTTTGGTGACAATGCGCTTCTGTTCACCGCTGCCTTCGTCCAAAAAGCGAATCAGCTCCCGAAGCTCTTCCCGGACCCGCTCAAACAACAGAACATCGCCTGCATCCCAGAACCCATCGGTCTGGATTTCTCGCAGCAGCGGCAGCTTTTCCTGAATCTGTGGAATGCTGGCCTTGCGTTCCAGAAGGGAAGCGGTGTCACACAGCTGCTTTTTGGCATACTTGAATGCGGGCATCTGTTCGATGTGCGCCAGTATCAGGCCATACATAAAGTTGTCAAACCGTTTTGCAAACTCGTCCGCTTCTTCGGAGCGCACCAGCGGTGCAATCTGCGTCAGAAGTTCGCCCTTGTCGCCCTCACTGATGGACACAAGTGATTCCGGCTTTTTGTATTTCTCCACCGCCTTCATCCGAAGTTTTACCGCAATCAGGTCGGGGCTGAGGGCCAGAATCTGCCGGTGACAGGTGTTGACAATCTCCTTACGCCATGTCTGATAATCCTCCCCGGCAAAGGCGCTTTCCTGCAGCGCCATGGCGATTTTGATTTGCTTGCCGAAGATGTTTTCCGACAGCGTTTTGGTTTCTCTGGTTTCGTAGCCTTCTTTGTGCTGCCGGAAGTATTCGAAGTTGCCGCAGTAGTCAAAAATCAGGAAGCGTCGCTTGTCAGTATAAGTTCCGTCGATTTGGTCCACGCAGGCCAGCCCTTTGCACAGCCGGGTGCCGCGGCCAATCATTTGCCAGAACTTTGCCTTTGACCGAACCTTTTTGAAAAACACCAGATTGACACATTCCGGCACGTCGATGCCGGTATCCATCATGTCCACCGATACGGCAATGTGCGGTTCTTTTTCCGGCTGCTTGAAATCGTCGATGATGGTCTGGGCGTAGGCGTCATCGCAAATCACCCGCTGAGCGAAGCTGCCCCGGTACTGGGGGTACAGCTTATTGAACCGCTCCAGAATAAACTCCGCGTGTCGCTTGTTCTGGGCAAACAGGATGGTTTTCCCCAGACGGTCGCCGCCCGCCACCTTGATGCCCCGGTCCATCAGGTCCTGCAGCACGATGTCCACGGTGGTTTCGTTGAACACAAATTTATTGAGGGCAGCGGAGGGGATAAAGTCCGGCAGCTGACCGTCCTCGATGAAATCATCCTCATATCGCTCTTTGTCCTCTTCGGACAAATCATCGTAGGAGATGCCTTCCTCCAGAAAACGGGTCTTGACCTCGTAGTTGTAATAGGGAACCAGCACATGGTCCTGCTGCACTGCCGTTTCATAATCATAGGCATAGGTGGGCACGCCGTGTTCCATCTCGAAAAAGTCGTAGGTGTTCCGATCCACATCGGTTTTCGGCGTGGCGGTCAGGCCCACCATGAAGGCGTCAAAATATTCAAAGATGGCCCGGTACTTTTTGAAGATGCTCCGGTGGCTTTCGTCAATGATAATCAGGTCGAAGTGCGCTGGAGTAAACAGCTGCCGCCCGTCCCTGGATTTGGTGTCATCAATGGCATTGAGGATGGTTGGATAGGTGGAGAACACAATGCGGGCGTTCCGATCGTCCTTGTTGGAGCAGAGGTTGCACAGGGACATATCCGGCAGATAGTTCTTGAAATCGTCCTTTGCCTGCTTCACCAGTGCGGTGCGGTCGGCTAGGAATAGGATGTTGGTTACCCATTTGCCGCGGCTGAGCACATCGGTCAGGCTGGACGCAGTTCTGGTCTTGCCGGTGCCGGTGGCCATCACCAGAAGATGCTTGCGGAACCCCTGTGTAATCTGTTCGCACACCGCCCGGATGGCTTCCTTCTGGTAATACCGGTCGGTGATTTTGTCGTCAATGGAAACGCCCATCAAATCCATCCGCTCGGTGCGGCGGTTCATCAGCTTTTGCAGGTCGTCCTTGCTGAAAATGCCGCTGACTTTCCGCTGCGGGGCGGTTCGGTCATCCCAGAAGTAGGTCTCAAAGCCGTTGGTGGTGAACATCATGGGACGGCGGCCAAACTTCCGTTCCAGACAATCCGCATACAAAACTGCCTGTTTGCGCCCGATGTTGGGGTCCTTGCTGGTGCGCTTGGCTTCCACCACCGCCAGGGGCAGGCCATCCTTTCCAAACAACACATAGTCGCAGAAGCCCGGCTGACCGGGTACTCCGGCCATATCCTCCACGCGATACTCCTCCTGCACGTCCGCATCCGGGCCGGTAAATTTCCAGCCCATCAGCTTCAGGTCCACGTCGATGTAGATTTTGCGGGTCTTGAATTCCGAGAGGTCCTCCGGCTGGAAGGTGCGCTCCTTCTGATGCTGCTCCTTTTCGGCGGTGTAGCGGGCGGACATCTGCTCGATTTGCTTGCGCAGCGCCTCGATCTCAGCATCCTTCTGGTCCAGCAGGCTTTCCTGTTCCTTGATTTTCCGGGTGTCCACCGCCACCTTTTCGGTGGGGACAAGGCTCTCGTCAAAAGTGCGCTCCTGATAGTCCGCGCCATAGCAGTAGTCAATCCACTGCACAAACTCAAACAGACTGCGCAGGGAAGTAAGCGCATCGCTCGGCTGAACGCTGCGTTCGGTATGTACCGCCAGATTGCCCAACTTGATGATAAACGGCATCTTGCCCCAGGTGTCGGAGTCCACAGCAAAGCGGAAGGTCGGCTCGTGAATTAGGGATTGCAGATTGTCCTTGTATGGCATTTTCATGGACTTGTCCGCCGCATAGACCCACTTCACCGCCAACTCCAGCGCCTTGCGGCAGCCCACCGCACACATGGCCGGAGCGGAGGAATAGATTTTCTCGGCTTCCATGCAGGCGGGGGCGAAGAGAACATATTCAGATTTGGTTGCGAGGAAGGAGAAATTGGGCATGCAGATACACCTCTTCACTTAAACAAATCAGGTTCTTTATTATACAAATCCACTAGCCAAGGTTGGGGAACAAAATCCACAGGCTCTATGTAGCCAGGTCCAACAAACATATATGATTGAACCTGATGAATAAAACCATTACTTATTAAGTACTGTGTGGTTCCCGCAGTATAATCAAGCTTCATTTTTTTGCTCCTGCTACGAAGAAGACCTATAAGAATATTTTTACAATCGCTAGAAAGCTCAATATATTGTTTTCTTAATTTTTTCCTTATTCTGCAATTTTCAAGCTTTTTAACTACTTCACTTATTCCAATGGCCGCAATTAATGATATGGAAACCAAGAAAATAAAACTTATAATTCTTTTCCATGATTCAGGCAAATTACTAAGTGCCATTTTAGATAAAACTTTTTCTGGCAAAAATAGAATAAGTCCACTGGCGACCAAAACAGAGATCAATGCAGGAGTTACCTTTTTGAATTCGCCAAACACTTTTTCTATCATATCCCCAATAGATTTATCAGATGACAATCGACCCACCTTCTTTATCAAAATATTCTTGTATCAGCGCCTTTTTCAGCGTTTCCAACTTTTCAAGACTGCGGTTGATAGTTTCTCTTTCTTTTTCTATTAAATTAAAAAAATCGACGAACGCATTTTGCGCTTTGATAGGTGGTAGGTTGAAGCACAGCTTTTTTATAATTGATAAATTAAGTCCGTCCATAATTGCGCCTTTAGCTTGCTTTGCTAGTTGCTTTCGTATTTCTGGATGCATCTGGAACGCACAGCATACAAATATTGGATGTGCTTGACTTCTATCAATTGTTAGACAAGCCAAATGCTTTGTGTTAATCGCTTTTGGAATATCGTCAGGTATTACAGCAGAACGTCCGACAGTTCCCATTATTGTTATTATGACATCACCAGGTCTAACAGTGTACCGCTTTAGCTGTTCATATTTTTCTTCTGTAATATACCTCATACGATTATATGAAAATTTGTTTTCAACTGCATTATCAATTCCAAGAACGAAAATACCACTCTCAACAAATTCATTGTGATGTAAAGCGCTTCCAAAAGGACCCGTCCTCATATTTATAGATATATCAGCCATAGTAATATTTGGCCAATTCACAATATCTACTGTGTTATAAAACTCATTTACAAACCTTGCCTTGACCATCTCATCCAGCTTATTCAGCTGCTGGTGGCGTTTGTCAATCAGGTCGCTGACCTTGTCCAGCACGGATGCAATTTTGAGCTGTTCATTAGCTTCTGGAATCGAAAGAGAGATGTTTAAAATATACTGCTTTGAAATATGTTTGAGGCCGGCACCTTTAAATCCATTTTCTAAAATTTGCATATTCCCAGATAAGTATAGGTAAATGAATTTCAACAGCCGTTTTTCTTCTGCAAAAAAAACCAAACAATCCGTCGAAGTTGCAAATTTTTCTTCACAAAAATGTATGCTAGCATTTCCTCCTGTTCCAAATATTAACGCGGGTTTATCATATTGATAGTCATCGAAAAACTTATTTTGTGAATTGCTGGATGTAAAAAACTTATACTTCCCTGTATTTTTTCCTTCACCAGCTTTGATTTTGGATTTGGGTTGCAGAATCAGAATGTCCGATAATTTGATAGCAGCTTTATTCATTCAGCATCCCCTCCAATTCCGCCAGCCCTGCGGTGATCTCCATTTCCAGCTCATGCAGGTCGGCCATCAGTTCCGTGGTCGAGGGGTACTCCACCGGCACATACTCCACCTTTTTGTACTTGTTGATGGACAGGTCATAGTCATTGTCCGCAATTTCCTGCTTCGGCACAAAGAAGCTCTGCTCGGTGCGCTGGCGGTCGGTTTCCTTGTCCAGATGATGGAACCGCTCGATGATGTCGGGAATATCGTTCTCCGCAACCTCGCTTCGCTTGTCGTCCAGAGAAAAGCCATCGGCCTTCATGTCGTAGAACCAGACG